>JAPUIP010000635.1 GCA_027296925.1 Candidatus Poribacteria bacterium
CCGCAGGGCGGAAAACTGATTCTGAAAGCGGCGTGGCTTGCGCAGGAGCAAAGCGTTCAGATTACAGTTGAAGATACAGGACAGGGAATTCCTCAAGCCGATCTGCCTCGTCTTTCTGATCCATTCTTTACGACAAAGGCACGCGGGACGGGACTGGGACTTGCCATTGTGCGTAAGATTGTTGAGGCTCACCGGGGAAAGATTGAAGTGCAAAGCACAGAAGGAAAGGGGACGCAGGTGGTGCTGACCCTGCCGGCCCCTAAGAGCCCACAGAACTCCAAAACGAAATGACACGTCAACGACGAAATGCTTCACACAAAACAGATTACGGATTAGGTTTTCACACGACGCTTTACACATAAGGGGATGACCGTCATGCCAATCAAGATTCTCATCGTTGATGATGTGCCCTCCCATCGGCTGATGCTGCGTGCCCATCTCAAATCAGATTATGAGGTGTTTGAAGCCGAAGATGGTTTCGGTGCAGTGGAAGCGGTCAACGAACAGTTTTTCGATCTCGTGATCATAGATATCCGTATGCCTGGCATGGACGGTTTAGAAGCGCTCAAGCATACGAGTTTTTCACTTGGGTGGGGACAGACAACCTTCGCAAGGTTTTGAAGCGGGTTTGTCTCGGTTCACGCCGAAATTCTGTACCTCTCGTGCGTAACTACAGCGTGGGAACCTTGCGAAGGGTTCTTTTCTCGATAACTGAAAAAGTCGTATCAAACAGATTAAGGCGCTCAGCCCGGGAATTCTGGTATTTCTGATGACCGCGTTTGAATCAGTGGAATCGGCGCGCGAAGCCGTCCGGTGGGGTGCCAGTGATTACATCGTCAAACCGGTTGATATTGACGAACTTCGGGCAAACATCAACCGCGAGCTTTCATATCGAACCCTACAGCGTGAAAACCTCCTGTTGAAAGCACGTCTGGGTGAACAGTTCGCCGATTCCAACATCATTGCCCGGAGCGCGAAGATGCGGGAAGTTCTGGAAAATATCGCGCTAATCGCCCCGAGTGACGCGACGGTCGTCATCCTCGGCGAGAGCGGCACCGGCAAGGAGTTAATCGCCAACCCATTTGGTTTGAATCCGGCTTGGCGTTGTTTCTCCTCGAACGTACTGAAGCGCTCCGGGTCCATGATAGATTGGGATTTCGTTTCGCATGACTCCACTTCGCGCGAGTCTTCACTTCGACCTGTCCTGAGTCTGTGGAAAGAATAAGTGCGACGCATCGAAAAAACAATGATGATGATTTGCATCGGAGAGTATGGCCCGAAAAGATATGCGTCTGGCATATCCTTTGCTCAGTTTGTGGACACCGTTGTTTCCCAATCGGTATCGATGCTCTGACTGAAACTCAATCTCAGATTGAAGGTTGTATCATCAAGGGAAGAAAAAAGCGTAGAAGGAGGAAAAAGATTATGTGGCGCAAAGGTTGTGTAGCAATCGCACTCACCATGATGCTCCTGTTTTTGGGAGCACATCCAGGGTTCGCCGTTGAATTAACCGGTGTTCACTTCATCGACCATCAGCACGGTTAGGCGGTCGGGGATAACTTTACGATTCTCCGAACAACCAACGGTGGAAATACATGGCAGATCCAGATGTAAGGTGAAGCCATGTTGTTTCATCCGGAGAAGCGTTCGCTGATGTGTTTAAATCCATCCCCGAAGTGCACGTATCGATGTGACCGATATATGGTATCCGGTGTTCGGCGCCCGGTGTTCGCTCAATCCCGCGAAGCCCAAGCTTAACGCCCGATACCTGGAACTAAGGAGGGCTTTATGGTTAAGCGGGATTCACTCGCCGGTTTTGTTCTACTCATCCTCATCAGTCTGCTTCCGGTTGCCACAATGGCACAGATGGAAGCGGACCATCCACCTCTTCCAATGCAAGGAATCGAGGCGGCTCCACTTGCCGAAGCGGCTGAAGCCGCCTTAGCCGAAAGTATCAACCTCCCAACCCTGATTCGTCTTGCAGTGGAGCGCAATCCCAAACTAAAAGTCGTGCGAGCAAACTGGCAGGCGACGATCGAAAAATATCCTCAAGTCACGGCGCTGCCAGATCCGATGCTGATGTACAGTTTCTACGTTCGGAGCGTGGAAACTCGTGTTGGGGCACAGCGACACAAACTTGGTTTCTCTCAATCGTTTCCCTATCCGGGGACGCTGGATGCCGCCGGACGGGTCACACAAAAGCAAATCGCCATTGAAGGGGTGAAATATGAAACAGCGGTGCGCGATCTCATTGTGGATCTGAAACTCAGCTTTCATGAGCTGGCGTATCTCCAACGCGCCATCCAGATCACCCAGCAAAATCAGGACCTCCTTGACCACATCCTGAAGATCGCCAACACCCGTTATGCCGAAGGCGAGGCCACGCTGAATGACGTACTGAAGGCGCAGAGCCAACTGGCGCAACTGTCGTATGATCTCATTCTCCTGCGAGAACTGGGTGAAGTGGAGAAAGCCAACATTAATGCGCTCCTTTCCCTGCCTTCATCAACCTCGCTCGGCTCACCAACGCCTGTGGCTTACGCCGCTCTCGATCTCCCCGTAGCAGATCTGGAGAAGCAGGCGTTGACCCGACGGCAAGAGTTACAGATGGCAGAGCTGATGATACAGAAGGCGGCTGAAGCGATTGAATTGGCAAAGCTGAAGACGAAGCCGATGTTCAAGCTGGATCTGATGACCATCGAAACCGGTGGCGCTCTGATGCCAGACACTCCCGGCAGCGGGAAGAATCCTTTTACGATTGGGCTTGGTGTCTCGATTCCTTGGTCGAGTTCAAAGAATCGCAGCCAGATTGCTGAAGCGGAATTGAAACGCTCCGCCGCCGTCGAAAACAAGCGGTCAATGGAAGATATGACATTAGCCAACTTGAAGAAGATCTACTTTCGGCTTGAGAATGCACGGCGGTTAGTAGCCCTTTATGAAGATAGCCTCATCCCACAAGCGGAGCAGGCGATGGAGGTCGCCGAAACGTGGCATCAACAAGGGACGAAAAGCATCACGGGATTCCTTGAGACCCAAAGCGTCTGGCTGAATTTCAACCTCGCTCGAATGCGGGCAATTGCTGACTATCAGCAGAATCTTGCACGACTGGAACGGCTCGTCGGAGGGAGTATCGTCGAATGAAAACGAAAAAACGAGAAAACGGGAAAACGAGAAAAGCTTGCCCTAGGCTGATAGGGTGGGAAAGTGAGGAAGTCGGAAAAGGAGGCCCTGCTCGCCTGCCTATTGTCATGCTTTGCGTCTCACGCTTTATCTGGTTCAGCCTACTTCCCATGTTGCTGGTCGCGTGTGCGAGCGGACGACAAGAAACATACCAAGATCTGCTAACACAATTTGAGGAAGCACCGACACCCGAATACTATCGCGTCGAACTCGCAAAGGAAGTAAGGAAGCCTGAGACTGACGAACCGGCGGAGACGGATGCCTTTCTCAGCGAAGTTGAAGCCAAGGTGCTGAAATTCCAGAAGGAATGGGAAGCGCAGTTAGAAAGCGAAAACCCCATCCCTGAAGCGTTCTACGACTTTGGGACGCCACAAAGGAAGGCGTATCGCCAACTGGCGACGAAAGCCGAGGAAGCCAAGACCAGACTCGCAGAAGCCGTGGATTTGGATCTCCTGTTGGCGTTGGGGTATGAGTGGAATCCGAAGCTGAAAGCCGCCCGCTTAAAACTGAGAGCCACACTCGAACAGTATCCCCAAGCGGTGTATCTTGACAACGTCCTACGGCAGTACAACGCCTTCACCAAGCAACTCGACACAAAGATCGGGAAACCACGCCATAAAGAGATGATGGCGATGAAATTTCCATTCCCCGATATGCTTTCGTTGAAAGGGCAGGTCGTCACCGAAGACGCTCAAATCGCCCAAAGGGAAATCGAGATTGTGCTAAGGGACCTGGTGACCAATATTCGACTGGCTTACTACGACTATCTCTTTATCAATGAGGCCATCGGGATCAATGGGGAAAATCAGGAACTGCTGCGTCAGATGATTCAGATTGCTCAAGCGAAGTATCGTGCAGGCATTGGTAAGTATCACAGCGTGATTATGGCGCAGGTGGAGTTGTCCAAACTTTCCGATTCGATTATCACCCTGGAAGAGCAGCGAGAAACCATCATCGCCCGGATTAACACGCTGCTGAATCGGCCCGCCGACGCACCTTTGGGGATGCCGCAACCGCTTGATCCGGAGGAGGTCGCTTTACCTTTAGCAGATCTCTACACACTGGCGCTCAAGCGTCGTCAGGAAATTCAGAAGCAGAAGCTTACCATCAGCAAGATGAATCTGATGGTTCAACTGGCGACCCGGATGGCGTACCCCGACGCGACTCTCGGCGCCAGCTATTTTGAGGATCGGATGAAGTTGAGTACCGGCACGGCAAAGATGCCCCCAACGTTTTTCACACAACGCACGTTGAATCCCGCAAATTCGGCGTGGTTTGGGCGTCGAAACGCATATATTCGAGAAGTCGAAATCAAAGTCGATGCAATGGAGCAGATGCTCAAGGGAATAGAGGACATGACGCGGTTCGCCGTGAAGAAACACCACTTTGGGCTGGAGACCGCCAAACGGAGTATCGCCCTCTACCGGTACACGTTGCTGCCGCAGGCGCAGCAAGCCATAGATGCTGCCAATATTGCCTATCAAGCGGCGCAGGTGGATTTCTTGAGTTTTCTCGATGCCCAACGCACGCTCTTGAAATTTCGTCTCGAAGAACAGCGGGCGCTACGCGACCATCGTCACCATCTGGCACAGTTGGAACAGGCGGTTGGGCAGGTGTTGCCGAAGCAGCCGATGAAGTTGACCAACGAGGAGGAATAAACAATGATTCAAAACGCGAGTCGGAAAATCAACAATGTTAGCCCCTACGGGATCCCCTCAGACGGGGACAAGTTTCCCTTCGGTCACAACCTCACCGTCCTCTTTGTCCTGCTGCTGTTGACCATCAGTTTCGTTGCGGGATGCGGCAGGGATGATTCCACCACAGTGAATAAGGCGGAAATGACGCAAAAGACACAACAAGGAGATGAGGCGTCAACAGACACCGAAGACAAAACGCCAAAGATGGCGATGGAAACCGGGACAATGGAAGAACACGCTGGTCATGGTCCCGTCGTCCCTGTGATTGATGAAGACACAAAGAAAATCAAATACTGGACCTGCGTGATGCACCCGTCCGTCAAAATGCCAGATCCGGGCAATTGTCCGGTGTGCAAGATGGAGTTGATTCCGGTTTACGAAGGCGCCGGACTGACGCTCACTGAGAAACAGAAAGCCTTGATTCCGGTTCGCACGGAACCGATTGCGTTTCGTAAATTAGCCCATGAAATAAGAACCGTGGGTGTTTTAGATTACAACGAGACACGGGTGGCGTACGCTTCGACGCGGATTTCCGGCTGGATTGAAGACCTACACGTCGATTTCACCGGAATCAACGTCCGTAAAGGCGATGAGTTGCTCACGATTTACAGTCCAGAACTGGTCGCCGCGCAGGAGGAATATCTCACCTCGCTAAGAAGTGTTGATGAACTGAAGAACACGCATTTGGTCGATCTCCGACGGACGATCGAACAGACACTTTCTGCCGCACGGTCTAAGCTAGAATTGTATGGACTCACTGAAGAACAGATCGCAGATATCCGCGAACATGGCGAAGCACGCACAGAACTCCCGTTGTACGCGCCCATTGGGGGCACGGTCATCCACATGAATATCTACAAAGGGCAACATGTCAATCGGGGAATGAACCTCTATCGAATTGCAGACCTTAAAAGCCTCTGGATCATGGCGGATGTCTATGAATACGAACTGCCATGGATGTATATGGGACAAGAAGTGGAGATTACCGCACAGTCGATGCCCGGTCAAACCTTTCACGGGGAAGTCACCTACATCTATCCCTTCTTCGATGCGCCGACACGGACTCAGAAAGTCCAAATCGAAGTACCAAATCCGGATGGGCAACTGCGTCCGGGGATGTACGTTACGCTTCGGATGAAGCCGACGCTTGCGGAAATCTATGCACGTGAAGCCCACCCAAAAGACCCGTATGCCTGCCCGATGCACCCGTGGATTACTTCAGCAACCCGCGATGATTGCGCGATCTGTGGCATGAATCTGGAATCCACGCGCCCGGAACCTCTCATCGACGGGGCCATGAAAGATGTTTGGACCTGCCCTATGCATCCACAAGTGCAGCAGGATGAACCCGGCGAATGCGAAATCTGTGGGATGAACTTAATCGAAAAACAGACGCCAATGGCAACAGAACACGCCGGACATGAACACAGTCAAATGAAACTCGAACTGAAACCGTTGGATAAAGGTCGGAGTGAGCATCATGGAAGTTCCTCTTTCAAAGCGAACAGCTCTGCGACAAAAGAAGTCTGGACTTGCCCCATGCATCCCCAAGTCCAAGGGGACAGTCCGGGGGAATGTGAGATCTGTGGCATGGATCTCGTCAAGAAAGACGTACCGGTTGAATCCAGTCACGACGAGACAACTGCAGCAGCGACGTTGGGGCCAGAGCCTCCGCCGCTCACCTTCAAGTACGCCTGTCCCGATCATCCCGATGAATATGCCACCGTGCCGGGAAAATGCCCCAAAGATGGGAAATCCCTGATCATGACTGGGGAAGTTCTAGCCGTCCCCAAAAGTGCCGTGATCGATACTGGTTTACGCAAGATCGTGTATGCAGACCGTGGCGAATCGGGATACGAGCAGCTTGAAGTTGAATTGGGCCCCGAAGCATGGGCGGAGGTTAAGCACAACGGACACACAGTCAAACGACGCTTCTATCCGAT
Source organism: Candidatus Poribacteria bacterium (assembly GCA_027296925.1). Lineage (GTDB taxonomy): Bacteria > Poribacteria > WGA-4E > WGA-4E > PCPOR2b > JAPUIP01. The sequence continues at coordinate 6,821 of JAPUIP010000635.1, forward strand.
CATAAATGGGTTGAATCTCGACGATATGGTCGTCACCAACGGTAACTTTCTGCTCGATTCGCAGACGCAACTGACAGGGTCGGCGGCGGGGGCGTATGGTGGTGCGCTTGGTGGGGAAGGGGAGGCGAGTGCCCCTGTGCATCGACATTGATGTGCGGGAAAATGTCTGGGAACTTCGCTTATGGTTGCTTCCCAAACGATATTGTTCGCTGACCATCTACACGTATTAGTCCGCCACTTCAGTTCCTCAAGAAAGTGGCCATGTCTGTAAACCCATAAAGACTGTTGCTACCAGATGTTATGGTTTGACCTGATGTCTCCTTCTTAAAAGCGTCAGTCCATTTCTCAATTTGAGGGGTCGCTAATTCTGCATGTTCTTTGTTGGCAAAATAGCCAAGAGATACGTGGGGATCATATGATGAAAGATTATTACCTGGATTATCGAACAATAATGAAAACCCATTAAATGATGCCCACACAGGTGCGAAACCGGCTATCTTGTTATTTGTAATTGTAATCATTTAACTCACCTCAATATGCTTTTTTGTTTAGCATCTGTATTGGAGTTTTTATTCTTTCACCCAATCACAAAACGTCCAGTAAGTTTTATTATTGGGTTTCCCTGCGGTTTCGGGATTATCCAAAATCACAAAACCGCATCACGCTTGATTCACATCTGTAATCGTTAAAAACGTCCGAGTGCGCGACGCTTTGCCGCAAAGCAATTATACCGCTATTGACAAAGTCGCTTATGCTTCTTGGGGCAACTCAATCGGCGACGGCTTCGCGATCGGCAGACACGCATTCCGATGCATCCGGTTGCCTCACGTTCAGAACTCCGGCTTTTTGAAATGCCTGTAAATCGATTGTCTGGCTTGCTTCACTGAATATCTCAATGCCGATTAGGCGACCTTTGATGTCGAAGTCCAACACGATGTTGTCTTTGATATCCATAGAGTCGGCGCTCGGTTCGTCCGAGAAATGGATAAAGAGCGAATCGGTCTCTGGATGATAGTTGCATTTCATGGTTTTTTCCTTGTGCTTTATTGATTGTTTTGAGTGTTAACGGCGATTAACTCCTGACCCCTCGTGGATTAGCTAAATACCTTTGGGTAAACTGTCCGTCAATCATGCCGGTGATAATCGTCTGACGGTCTGCGGCTGTTACAATGCGAAGACATTTTCCCAACTCCGGGATATACCCCCAATGGCGGATAGCGCCGTCTTTTTGTGTTTCTCGTCTGATA
>JAPUIP010000636.1 GCA_027296925.1 Candidatus Poribacteria bacterium
GCATAGACGTTCTTTTCCTGAGTCGCGATCCAGCAGAAGTCGTCCGGGCTGGCATCCCAGAAGTGCATGTGTCCATCAACGACAAAAATCTCATGGCCATTTTCTTTGTACATTGTTACGCTCCTTTGCCTTTTATGAAACGCTGTTTGTTTCTGTCTTCCGTGCCGCGAGCACCGCGGAACAGAAAACCCCATTGGCCTCCAGCGAAACCCGCACAGTACGTGCGCGTATAAGATACTCCTCTAGCTTTTCAGGTGGTATTGAGTTACCGCGCAAATTCATCACCAAAGGTGCCGTTGGTGAGCAATCGAGTCCGAGTTCTGCGCGGCGCTCAAGGTATCGTTGAGCCACTTCAGCCGGTCCGACGTGAGAAACGCAACCGCCTTCGTGCCGCACCTGGAAGGATTCATCCGCAAAGGACACATCTGCGATGCGTAGGGCGGCGATCGCTTCAAGTGATAGCCCCGCATTTCTCAAATGCCGCAAGAACTGTTCTTGACGCTTGATATAACCCTTACGGAAAAACAGATCCTGGAGTTGACCCAGATTCCCGGATGCCTCCTCCGGAAAAGCCTCCACGAAAGATTTGCCGGCGTTCACGCCCGCCTCGATTGCTTTTGAGGCAAAATGATCCGGCAAACGGACCGTGACCTCTTGAATACTCTCAACCGTCAGCAACTCCCGGCGGGCACCCTCGGCCATCAGGTAGGAGAAGTTGGGCGCACACCAGTAGGTTGGAAGGTGGAGCTCAATTGTCAGATGCCCGTTTTCGGCTTCAAGCGACTTGACGAAGCCGAGCTTCACGATAGGCTCATCGAGTTCTGGATCAAGCACGCGATCCAACCGCTCCAAGATGATTTCTCTGTCGAGGGACGCAGGGATTGATAATTGCACATTGTCGGACATTTTTACCTCCACAAATATCGTTTGGCAACTGCTCAGCGGGTTTAAGGGACAATGACACCTCGACCAACAATCTGGCGATTCTTAAAGTCGGTGATGGCAGTGTTGATGTTATCCAGCGAGTATTGCTGCGCGTGCATTTTGACGCGCCCCTCGGCGTTAAGCTCCATCAACTCAACCAGCTCCATGTAGTTACCCACCAGGCTGCCGGCGATTGCAATCTCATTCAAGATGATGTGAAGGGTGGGGACTTCAATTTGGCCGCCGTAGCCAACGATGAAGTGGGTTCCGCCTTTGCGCAACATCTGCCAGCAGAGCTGTTCAGCGCCGAGCTCGCCCACAAAATCGATTACGGCGTGGGCGCCGCCCCCGGTTAGATCCTTCAGCTCCGCGACCACGTCTGGGCCGCCGTCAAGCACATGGTGAGCTCCCAGTTCTCTGGCCAGCTTCCGAGCGGCTTCGCTCCGCTCAATGGCAATCGTGCGGGCACCGCACAGTTCATGCAAGCACTGCAGGGCAATGTGTCCCAGCCCACCGACGCCGAGCACCGCGCAATAGCTGCCGGGATTCAATATCTTAGCGGCCCGCTTAGCGACCCGATACGCGGTGATTCCCGCATCGGCCATGGGGGCGACCTCCACCGGCAGCACGTTCTCGTTGAGCTTGATTAGCGCTCGCTCGTTGGTGAGGAGGTACTCCGCGAAGCCGCCGTCGGTGCCAAGCCCTGGAAATATGCCGTTCTGGCAGTACATATCTTCCCCGCGGCGGCAGTCCAAACAGATGCCACACGATCGCAGAGGGTGGCAGATGACGGCATCGCCGGGCTTCACCGATTTCACACCGGCGCCGACCGCCTCAACCCAGCCTGCGTTTTCATGGCCCATAACATAGGGCAACAATGCGCCATCTGCATCCATCTCATCCCGCCACACCCCTTCGATGATGTGTAGGTCTGTTCGGCACAAACCTGCGGCGCCGACACGGACAATCACCTCGTCGGGGGAGTTGATGGTAGGCTCGGGGACGGTTTCAATCTTGAGTTCGACATTCATCGCCTTGTCATACGCATACAGTCGAGCCGCTTTCATGGTAATACCCTCCGTTCTACTATCTCTTGAATCATTCACCGGCTGGCACCGGTCACTCCGCTTTCAGGCGAAGTCCCTTCGATACCAGTCCTCGCTCCGCAAGCTCGAACAGCCCCTGTACGAGCAGGGCAAGCCCCGCCGCCGGCACGGCGCCTTGCAGGATCAACCCAACATCATCCAGACGGATGCCCGTGAGGATGGGTTGCCCGTAGCCGCCGGCCCCAATCAGCGCGCCGAGCGTGGCAGTTCCGACGTTGATAACCGCAGCGGTTTTGATGCCAGCGAGAATAGATCGCGCGGACATCGGCAGCTCTACCAGGCGGAGTCGTGCAGCCGGTGGCAGTCCCAGCGCTTCCGCCGATTCGCGTATCTGCATCGGGATGTCGTGAAGCCCGGCATAGGTATTCCGCACAATGGGCAGCAGGCTGTAGAGGAAAAGCGCGAGGATGGCGGGCGGACCACCGATGCCCAGAAGTGGAATCATGAAAACCAGCAACGCCAAAGATGGAATCGTCTGGATAATTCCAACGATGCCCAGTATAATTTGTCCAATCTGTGGCACTTTCGCGGCTAGAATCCCGAGGGGAATCGAGACGATGATCGCCCCAAGTAGCGAAATCGCTACGAGGAGGAGATGTTCCCGGGTGTGCTTCAGGAAGCGGCTGGCGCCGGTTTCCGCTTGAACATCGGTTTTCACGCTCAGGGTTGCCTCCAGGAATTCAGATGCCACACGACTCTCCGGCACCCGATCCAGCTTCACCCGCGCATTCAGCTTCACCATCTCTTTTTCAGGAATGCGTCCCTCCAGTTTCAGGAGCGCAGATGCCACTTTTGGGGCTTTCTTTTGCAGGTCATCTCGATAGAGGATGACCGCATGATAGGCGGGGAAATGCCCCAGGTCGTCCGCCAATCCGCGCAGATTATAGTACTGGATCTCCGCGTCGGTCGAATACAGGTCTATTACCTGGATGTCGCCACGCTCCAGACCCCGGTAGGCGAGATCGTGATCCATGCCGCGCACATCACGGTGCGGCAGGCTGTATCGGTCGCGTAGGCTTGGCCAGCCGTCCCCGCGATCCATGAACTCGTTTGAAAACCCGATCTTCAGGTCCGGGTGTCGGCGCAGATCTGAGATGGTCCGGATGAGCAGTTTTTCAGCGACCGCTTCCTTCATCCCGACGATGTACGTGTTGTTGAATCCCAAAGGACGACTCATACGGATGCCCTGTGCCGCCAATGCCTTCCGGATCTCTTCCTCGCCGCTGATTCCTTCGCCGGCAAGGATCTCTTGGCTGATGGTGCCGGTGTATTCTGGATAGGCGTCGATTTCGCCCTTCAGCAGCGCATTCCAAAGTATTCGCGTCCCGCCCAATTCTCGACGGTGGACTGCACTGGCGCCGGCGCTTTGTGCGATTTGAGAGATCAACTCTCCTAAGATGACGGACTCGGTGAATTTTTTTGAACCGACCTTCACCTCCGGCGCATCGCCGTTTACAAAAGACGGCACCGTAAAAAGTGGCGCGACCACAAACAGAAAGAGCCAATATCGCTTCACGATTCCCCTCCTCCCAACGTCTCCAACGGACTCCGCTGGGCATTGATAAAGTCGCTAACGAAAGCCTCCGCCGGGGAGCTAACCAGCGTTTCAAGCGTATCTTTCTGCACAACCTGCCCATCACGCAGCAGCAAGATCTCGTCCCCGAAGAATCCGGCCTCGCCGATGTCGTGCGTGACCATGACCACTGTCTTTCCGAGTGTCTGGAAAATTTCCCGGAGGTCTGTCTGCAATCCGGCGCGAATCATCGCATCCAACGCTCCCAGCGGTTCATCCATCAGCAGCACATCGGGGTCGAGCATGAGTGCGCGCATCAGACTCACGCGCTGTTGCTGCCCGCCCGAAAGCTGCGCGGGGTAGCGATCCAGACCGTCAGTCGGAAAGTGGGTGAGGTCGGTGAGTTCCGCCAAACGGGCTTTAATCCGATTATCGTCCCAACCCAGATATTGCGCCATGAGCGACACGTTATCATACCCCGTAAGATGTGGAAAAAGCCCCCCTTCCTGAATCACATATCCCATTCGCTGGCGAAGCGCAAGCACATTGTCAGGTGTCAGTTCAGTCCCTTCAAAGCGGATGGTGCCTGTGTCGGGTCGGATGAGGCCAATCATTAACCGCAGGAGCGTCGACTTCCCACAGCCGCTCGGCCCGATTAGCACCGTGGTTTGGCCGGCTTCGACGTTCAGATCCATCCTCTGGACCGCCCGCGTCTGGCCAAAGGTCTTGGAGACGCCGCTGAGTTCGAGTATGTAGTTCAGTTCCATGATAACCTTTAAAGTGGAGAAAGCAGATTCAACGAGAAGTAGCCCCGCTCATCCTGCCAGCTTCGCGCTAGATGAAATCCAGTTTGCGCACACATCTCGATAACCTGCGCACTGCTGTACTTGTATGAATTCTCCGTATGGATGGTCTCCCCTGGCCCAAACTGGAATGTCGTATCGAGTTTGCCGATGTGGACCGACTGCGCCTTTTCACTGCGTAAGTGCATTTCGATGCGGCTCTGCTCTGCGTTGTAGAAGGCGAGATGAGAGAAATTTTTGACTTCAAAGTTTCCCCCAAGCTGACGGTTAATGTGGCGGAGGATGTTCAAATTAAACGCCGCTGTCACATTTTGCGAATCGTCGTAAGCCGCTTCGAGGATCGACACATCCTTCTGCATATCCGTGCCGAGTAGGAGATAATCATGGCGGTTCAATTCACGTCGGATTTGCGCCAAGAAATCCAACGCGCCGTCGGTGTCAAAATTGCCGATATTCGAGCCGAGGAAAAGGACCATCTTCTGCTCAAAACTCTCTTCGGCGATTCGGTGGAGGCCGGCTTTGTATTCGGCGACATGGGCGGTTATCTCTAATTCTGGATATGTTTTGAGAAGCTGTTTTGCGCTTTGCATCAGTATGGCTTCGGAGATGTCAACCGGAAAATAGTGGAGAAAGCCTTGTCGCGCAATGAGGGCTTCGATGAGGAGACGGGTCTTTCGAGAACTCCCGCTGCCGAGCTCGACAATCGCCATATTGCCATCGGAGCACTTTGCGATTTCCGGGACGAATCGTTGGAGAAGCGCCAGTTCAGTGCGCGTCACATAATATTCCGGCAACTCGGAAATTGCTTCAAATAGTTTGGAGCCCGCTTCATCGTAGAAATATTTGGGGGGCAATCGTTTCGGATGCGCTGAAAGTCCTTCGCGCACGTCCTGGGCAAAATCTGAAGCGGAATGGGCGGAGGGACTCACCTCAATTGTCAGGCGCCCGTCGACGGATAAGTCGGTGGGTTGGACCACTAAAGAAATCCTCCTCACTGTTTTCGTTGCGCGTCGAATTTCGGCTCAATCAGTGATCGTTAACATGACACTGGCAGGTTCGGAGTAAACCAGATCCCGATCTACCGCCAGCACCTCAAAGTTGTAGTTCCCGATTGGGAGGTCCTGGTACTCTACGCGGTGGTCGTGTGTGTTCTTCCAGTCTTCGTTGTGTCCGACCAGTCGATACCGATAGACCATCCCCTCCGGACGGGTTCTAAAGCTCTTGCCATGAAACTCAAAGGCAACTAACCTCGCACTCGTGGGAATCGTTACCTC
>JAPUIP010000637.1 GCA_027296925.1 Candidatus Poribacteria bacterium
GTTGTCGAAGCTCTATATCCACGACGTTTGAGTGCTTTCGCAACGGCATTGGCAACATCTTCATCTGTATAAACTTCAATCTGCTTCATTTGATTGTGTTTCTATTGGTGTTCCTTTACCAGGTGGATATTTTTTTTGCCAATAGGCTTCATCATTATCTTGGGATATTTCGACTTCAATTTCCTCATGGTGTTCATAAATAGTAAGAAAATGCGTCATGGAGTTGAGCCGGATGAAGATGTGGTAAGAGTTCAAGAATTTTGTCGATATCTTTACCTTGTTTATAATACTGGATAATTGCACTCACAGTAATCCGCGTACCAACTATTATTGGACGTCCACCGCACACCTCTTTTTGCCTGGTAATATACGGATGCTTACTCCTTATTTTCTGCGTCCCAGACTGAACGCGAGGTAATTTCAGACCATCTTTTTTGGGCTTTAACTCTCTATCTCTTCGTTCTTTGACACGTTTTAAAAGGGAATCTAAGGTTGCCGGTTCAAGCTGAACTAAGATTTCTTCTAATTCTTCTAGAGAAAAGGGGAGTGGCATTCTAATCACCTTTATGTACTTACCTCGTGGTCTGCGGCATAACTTCGTGGATGGTCGTCGGTCGAGAGTCCAATCTCGACAAGAGAGTCAAGTCGGTTTTGGGAATCGACCGACTCTCCAAATATTCCTGCCTTAAAACACTAGATTGTGATGACTTCCCCGCTTGCCGCGGATTCGTATCCGGCGCGAATCACGGCGACCGATTGGGCGGCAGCGGCAGCATTCATCTCGCTTTCCCTCCCCGCTTCAATACAATCGACAAACGCTCGCATGTCGGGGCCCTGCTGTTCGCTGCCTTCGTCGACGGAAACCCACAGGCGTTTGGGGGGAACCTCCGACTCGGCTTGAGTGCTGGCCCACATTCCCATCGGATCGAGCGGATGAGGCGGAGGTGGTTGAAAAGCGGGTTCGTCGGCAAAAACTTCGAGGCGAGACCGCCACGCATCGAACATCAGCGTGCCACGAGTCCCAACGAGTTGAACCCGTTGTACACCACCTTTGGGGTGCGTCATCCACCCGACTCGTCCGCCGGTGATCGTTGCCGTAACCCCATCCTCCAGCGTCATCACGAGCGCACCGAAATCCTCAATATCACATGCAATATGCTCCTTGAAGAAGTAGTTGGCAGTGGTACCAAAAACCGTTTTCACCGGTTTGCGGCTGAGCCAATTCACCATTGACACGGTGTACACGCCAACATCGAACATCTCTCGTTTCGCCTCAACGAACGTATATCTTTCAACCGCTGCCTTCTCTTTCCTTTTCTGACCGATGGGCGCCGTACCGGCATGGCCCTTCGCGAAGAAGACATCGCAATGGATCGCGCGGAGGTCGCCGATCTCACCGCTGTCCAATGCTTGTCGCGCTGCTTGTGCCCAGGGGGTATGTATGTTACTAAACATCTGACTCCGCACGCCAGCTTTCTCCACCGCCTGCACAATCGCTTGGGCGTCCTCAACACTCATCGCCAACGGCTTATCCAGATAAAGGTCTTTCCCGGCTTCAGCGCATCGGACACCGACACGTCCACGCCGCTCATTTTGGACGCACATACTGACGATATGGACATCATCACGCGCTAATGCCTCGTCCAGATCTGGAATGTAAGGCAGCTCCAATTCTTCGGCGAGGCGGTGATTGAGTTCAACATATTCAGGTGGAGCGTCATGCTCATCGGAAACGGCAATGAGCCGACAACGCTCGTCGGCAGCGAAACAGCGTCCATAACTCTCCTGATGGGTTCGTTGCCCGCCGAGTAACAATACGCCATATTTGCCCGTTGCCATGCTAATCCTCCATCATCTTGACTGGCTGTTTTGTTTTTATTGCCTGATGAATCAGATTGACCAGACTTTCCCCGCCACTTAACACGATCGGCGCACGCATCAGGCGATGCTGTCCAGCCGGCGTTTCATGGTAGATAACACCCTTATTTCCGACCAATACCAAATCGACGGATGGTTCTTGCGTGCTCGCAATGCGATTGAGACTGAGAATGGCCGTCTGTCCACCGGCATACTGAACCATCGCTGTGACTTGCGTTTCATCTGCACTGTCGAGGGCGTAGACCTGTTCTAAGGCAGACGGCATCCAAGTATTTGCAAGGGCGGTCAAGGCCGCAATTCCGTTCACTGCGTTTCCAGCCTCGATTGGCGCCTGGACCATGCAACGCAAAAATACCGGGCTGCCAATCCGCCCTTCATCAATAACGGATTGAACTGATTGTTGAAGCGACTTTATCATAAAAGATGCCTCCACTGATTATGGATGAATTGAGATATTTTGGAGATAAAAGCGCTATACTCCATAAGCACGATATGCCAAAATTCTCATGTCGCGTGAACTTTGAACGACACTTGACGCCATTTAGAAATTGTGCTAAAATTCCGTCATCTATTGGCCCATCAGCCCATTGACTTCAAAACATGGAGAGAAACTAATGCGCGGAAAAACGCTCGAACAGCTTGTTGCCGAAGCCCAGGCAAACATTGGACACATATCTGCAGATGAACTGAAAACGGCTATCGAAAACGATGAACCGGTTGTAATCTTGGACGTTCGTGATAAAGAACTGTATGACGCTGAACACCTTCCCGGCGCCATTTCGCTTCCCCGTGCAGGCATTGAACTGGAAATCGATGAAATAGTTCCGGGCCAGGATGCGAAGATCGTTACGTATTGTGGTGGCAAAACCCGT
>JAPUIP010000638.1 GCA_027296925.1 Candidatus Poribacteria bacterium
GCATAGGCTTATGTCATTCTGAGCAAGGCGAAGAATCTCAGGACTGCAATCATAAAGCCAACAAGAGATTCTTCACTCCGCTGCGCTCCGTTCAGAATGACAAGAACGAATCGTCTCACTTCTAACTGAAAATGGTATTACCCATCCTTGGTCTTTGGGTGATCTGCCAATCGCTTGACGAGTGGATGGCGACGATCTCGCAACGGCAAATACGCCCTCGCACCCGTGAAGTGGGACTCATAGACGGCACTCACACACTCCAGCGAAGTCAGCGCGTTTGCGCCGCCAAGCTCCGGTTGCTGATTGTCGCGGATAGCGTTTACCATGTCCCGGACGCTCCATATCGAATGCCGGTCCGGCCACGGCTTTCCGTCGATGAGAAAAGCCTCTTTCGCAAGCGTCACCCGTTCCCATTGCGGCGTATGGGCGGCAAACGAAACGTCGAAAGGACAATGCCACATTTCGTCGATGCCGGTTTGCGGATTCGGCTTAATCATCAGTTGTCCGCTGTCGCCCAAAATGTGTGGCCCCATCATCCACCCCTGCGTCGATTCCCGGCGATAGAGTTCAATCAGTCCAGACGCGCCGTGCTTTCCACCGAGATGAACCATCATCGTGTCGCCCGCCACCATGCCGTTATCACGCCGATCCGTTTTGCAGAGCGCGCTGCTGTGCATAATGTCCTCCGCGCCGACTTCATGGCCCTGATAGGTAATCTGGGCGTGAATCCACTCAATCCCCTCCATGAAGAAATCCATCTCGTCAAAGTAGTGAACGCCCATCTCCATGAGCTCGAATCCCGCTTCGCGTCCCTTGCCCACCTCGCGAATGCAACGGAGTTCGCCAAGCCGCCCGGATTCAATCCACTCCTTGGCGTGCCGAAATATCGGCGTGAATCGATATTGATGGCTGACCGCCAGCCGGACACCCGATTCTTTACACGCCGCGATCATCTGGTCGGCAGTCTGTAGATCGATAGACAGCGGCTTTTCAGACAGGACATTGAGCCCGGCCTTCGCCGCGGCAATCGCGACCGGGGCATGCAGCGGAGCGTGAGTGCAGACACTGACAACATCTAGCGTTTCCTTGCGGAACATCTCTTCGTAATCGGTGTAGCGGTTGGGCACGCCATATTCGTCAGCCCGCGTATTGAGCGCCGCGGGGTTGATGTCGCAGAGGGCGGCAAGCGTCACACCCTCCAGATTGGCATACGCTGTCGCGTGGCTTCGGCTGATGCCGCCACATCCGACGATTCCTGCTCGTAATGTCATCGTTTTTCGTTTCCTTTCAAAGAGAACATGATGGAGCCTGGCGAAGGTTCCGAAAGTTTGCCGGGTTTAATTATACAGGTTTTCTGTTATCGTTTCAAACGCATAGAAGTCAATGAAATATCGATCGCCTTTATGATTTATGTTGACAACGCTTCCATTTCAATATATCATTGCCGACGTTTTCCACACCCGATTTTGTCATGCAATCAGGAGATCTGTTATGAGCCAAACTTCAGGAAATGGAACGCACTTAGCCAACCAGATCGTCAGCGAGGAACAGATTCAGGAATGGGTTGATACCTTCAACCGTCAGGGCTTTCTGTTCCTGCAAAATGTGTTGCCGCCGGATTGGTGCGCCCAGATGCGGGATGATCTGGATTGGGCATTGAAAGAAAACCCAAACGATCTAAATAGTATTAGCGAACGGATTGCACTCGCTCACCGCATGTTTGAGACCAGCGAAACGAATCTCAGGCTGTTCGATCTGGAGCCAATCGTCAGTTTCGCTGAGGCGGTCGTTGCCCCGAACTGTCATGTTATCCACAACAACTCTTTCCAAAGTCCGCCGGGGGGCGGCATTACCCGATGGCACCAGGATGACGCCCTGCATTATATCGTCACACACGGTGAGCCGCCTACGAATGTTCAATTGCCGGTCCTGTTTTTTACGGCGAACTACTACTTGACCGATGTCACCGAAATCGAAAACGACGGCACAGAGGTGATTCCCGGCTCGCATCTATTCGGCACTAGCTCACCCCCCGAGATCGAAGGAACCGAGTGGGAGGACAAGATTCAATACAACCTGGGCAAAGCCGGCAGCGTTGTCATGTTCAACAATCAGGTGTGGCATCATGGGGGGCTCAATCGGAGCAACCGGACGCGCTACATCACGCAGATTACTTATGCTCGCCGCATGATCGGACACAAATACTATCCGTTCATGAACTATACCATGCCCCAACACATTTACAAAGATGCCAACCCGAGGCTACGCCGGCTGCTCGGCTTTCTTGATCATGGGGCTTATGGTTAATAGCCTGAAGTGTTGGGTCAGAAAGATTCCCATGAAAGCAATCGTCTTTTACGAACAGGGCGGTATTGACAAACTCCGCTACGAGGAGGTTCCCGTCCCGGCTATCGATTCGTCCGAAATCCTAGTCAAAGTCAAAGCGTGTTCGGTGAACCACCTTGATCTCCGCGCCCGCCGCGATCGCCCGGAAGTGCAGCCATTCCCGCATATCCTCGGATCGGACATCGCCGGAGAGGTGGTCGAAGTCGCATCCGACGTTCACACTGTCGACGTTGGGGCTCACGTTGTGTTGTCACCGTGCATTCCGTGTGAGCAGTGCCCGGATTGCCTCAACGGTGATGAGAATCTATGTGATTTTCAGGAGCTCCTCGGTTTTCAGACCAACGGCGGTTATGCGGAGTATGTCAAGGCGCCCGCTAAAAATGCGGTACTTATATCTGGGGCTCTGGGGTATGCAGAAGCGTCGGCGATCCCGACTGCCTACCTCACGGCGTGGCACATGCTTGTGACGCGAGCGCAGATTCGCGCCGGCGATGATGTGCTGATTTTGTCCGCCGGCAGTGGTGTTGGCAGCGCTGGCTTGCAGATTGCCAAACTGTGTGGCGCGCGCGTTTTCGCCACAGCAAGCACCGATAAAAAGCTTGAACGTGCCCGGCGGATGGGAGCAGAGCTCACCATCAACTATACTCGCACTGATTTTAGCGAAGCGATCCGCGCGGAAACGGGTGGGCGAGGGGTTGACGTCGTATTCGAGCATGTGGGGGCGGCGACATGGGAGCAGAGCGTCGCCAGCCTTGCGAAAAAGGGACGGCTTGTCACGTGCGGCGTCACAACGGGAAACATGGGGCAGATCAATATCCGCCAGATGTATCAGAAGCAGTTGACAATCATGGGTTCAGCCCTAGGGACGACGTCGGAGCTTCGCACGATTATCCGCCTTGCCGAACAGGGCAAGTTAACGCCGGTCATCGATCGGGTGCTGCCGTTGCGAGCAGCAGCAGAGGCGCATCGCATCCTTGAAGCGCGGGAAAATTTCGGGAAGATCTGTTTGCAGCCAGATGATATTGGACATACAACAGGGGAGTAAGGCGGTAGGGCAAATCAAGGTTTGCGAAGCGAGCCCGTGACACTCAGCACACGTTCCTCATCGCATAGGACGTGAGACGTTTCACGCAATACGCATGACACGCGAAGGAGCTCAAATATGGCGAAACGCTATAAAGCCTGTCTGATCGGTTGTGGTCGGATGGGAGCGACCATCGACGATGAAGTCCGAGACCACCCTCACAGTTTTCTGTGGCCGCCGTACTCACACGCCGCTGGGCATATCGTTTCGGAACACACAGATTTGGTGAAGGGCGTGAAATGCAATGGAGACTGGGTTCATGTCCGTGTTCTTCCGATAGGAGTTCGTCGTTCGTAGGTTGGGTTGAACGGCGTCAAGCTCAACAGGCAAGAACACCGATTTGGGGTTCGGTGGTCAACGAATCTCCGGATTTGTCGATTGACAGTGAAACCCAACGAAATGGTCTCCCTGTTGACTGACGTGCCTCAACCCAACCTACCGACTATCCGCTTACGGCACAATCGCCAGCGCACGCACTTCGCCAAATTCATGCGGGAGCTTTGACCACGATGCCCCATCGTCCGTGCTGCGGAAAAGCTGACCGCTCACGCTGCACGCGAGGATCCAGCCGGGCACGGCAGGCTGACGCGCCAGACACCAGATCGTGCTGTTTGCCGTCATGCCGAGATCGGCACGCCCCCACGTTTTCCCTAAATCATCGGTATAGAAAAGTCCGCCCTCGTCTCCGGGAGGTCCATTTCCAGCACCGATATAAACCCGCCCGGAACCATTGGGCAGATACATGGCCGCCCGGCAGTAGGGCCAGGGAAAGTGATCCTTGACACTAAGCGGCGTCCACTGGTTCAAATCCGTTGTGACGCACACATCGTTATTCGTCGCTGCGACAATCGCCTTGGGCGTACCGGGGACAAGGGCAAGCCCGTGAATATCAAGGCTGCTCAGCCCTTCACTCCGCTCCACCCACGTCTCGCCGCCATCGGTGGTGACCCGCATCCCGTCGATCTCGACCCCCACGTAGACCGTCTGATCGTCGTCAGGATCGATTGCAATCGATGTCACCCGCGGGATGATTGGCACGCCAGGGCACTCTTCAGCGAGTTCAACGTCGAGCTGCTTCCAGCTTCCGCCGCCGTCAGTCGATTTGAAAAGGCTGGACGGACAGGTGCCGGCATAGACCGTGTCCGGATTTTCCTTGCCGATCGCCAGTGACCAGACTTGCATATCGTTCATCGGCGAATCGAGGCGCTCCCAGTTATCACCACCGTCCGCCGTGCGGAAAACGCCCTCATCCGTACCGGCAAAGAGAATCCTTGTATCGGTGGAGTGTACTGCGAGCGCACGCACTTCAGACTCTGGGAAGATTCCTGCGCTTGCACGCCCCCATGAATCGCCACCATCCTTGCTGCGCCAAACGCTTTGACCCACCGTTCCTGCGTAAATCGTCGGTGTTTGAGCCATGTTTTGCCTCCTTTTGCATAAAACGTGCTGCGTAAAAAGGCATTAGATATGAGGTCTGAACGAATACCTGCCGCCTAATGCCGAACACTTACTTCACTTTGAGATCGCCTTCCTCAACCAATTCGTCAAGAAAGAAAACCTGCCATCCGACGTTTTCGGGAGTGACTTCTGGAGAAAGATAAAGCGGATACACGTAAATTGCCCCATCCTGGATGGCTTTCATTGGCAGTTTAGACACAATGGGTGCAGCCCCTTCCCTGACTGTGATTCGCGGTGCACTCACGCCAATCGAATCGCTAGGAACGGCAATGATGTCCCAATATCTCTGATGCACGGGATTCGGCAAAATCGAGATGCTGAACTCCACTTTTCCCCCTCGCCTCGCGCTATATGCATAAGATGAGAGGCTACGCCCCTGCGATTCGCGTTGAGGCTGCACACTGGGAATCAGGATCACCTTTTCGACCGCCGACCCGAAATTGGGAACGCGCAGATTCCCTTTGCCCGTTTCCGTCAGCAGCATATCGCGCACCGCTGCCGGCTGTTCGCCCCGAAACTCAACGGCTTTGACATCATAAGGCTGCCGCCTGTCGCTTTCAAACGCGATATTCAGTTCGCTATTCCCACCACCGGCAAAAAAGGTGATATAGTTCGCCGCATAGCTATCGAGCAACCGATTTTCAGCGGAAGCCGGATACGAACGATGCCCGCCGTCGGACCGAAGAGTCAGCCGCTCATTCTGATAGCCGTACTGACCATTCGCAAACTCGGTATCATCCAGATAGTTCGCCACTTTCCAGTCGGCATAAATCCCGGAGAAGGTCCGCCCGATGCCGCGCGAAAGCAGGGCACTCTCGACCCCGGCGATTCCATTCGCCCGATTCTTCACAATCTCGACGATCGTTTCTGGACCGCCGTAGTGCTCGTGGAGATACAGCATCCACAAATACGCCGCTCCGTAGTGGGCGAGTTGACTTTGCGTGCCATTTGGCCAATACACGAGCGAGATCCACGGATTCCGTTCAAACGGCCCAACATGACCCTGAACGCTATATCCACAGATGAAAATCGCATAATCGGAGCAGCCCTCATTCACCCAAACGGTTTCGTTTGTATCATGCCGCCAATGAATCAAGTGCTGAAATTCGTGGGCGAGCACGCCAAGCCCCTCATCGCTGCCGGCGTCCAATGGGTGGGTGTCGATATAAAGCATATCGAGTTCGTTGCTGCGAACCGGGATGCCGATCTCTGGGTGGCGTAAAACCCCACGCTGCTGATTGACCGGACTAAAAAATCCCGCCACAAAACTGCTCCCTCGCGTCGCTCCGTCGCGAATATCCAGTAAAAGTAGATAGATGCGCTGATCGCCATCGACATCAGGCGGCGCCCCAAATAAATCGGTTTCGATCTGATAAATCCCGCGTCTGGCATCCGCCGGTGTTGTGTCGTCAAAGGCACGCCGAACGGATTCAACCGTTCCTGCATGCACCGTTCGCCTCCACTGCAAGTCTTCCACAAAGACGTAACAGAACTCCCCAACGGCTCGCAATGTCGCCTGAACGATATACTGTTCATGCGTGTTAAAATTGATTGAGAAGAAGCTTTTGCGATCACCGACAGCAAGTTGGGGGGCATTCGGTTGGGCGGGAGCGGAAGAAACTGCGGAAGGAGACTTGAGACCGGGAAAGTGATCAAAAAAATAGGGAGTTCCGTCGATCCAACCATGAGACACGGGCACTCCCAGTAAAACCAAAATAATCGTCAGGTGTAAAACGTAGAACGTCAGGCGGAATGCGTATGGCGTATGAGGAAATGCCTGAATGCTCGATCTCCTAGATTTTCTCATTTCCCGGTTCCAAGCTGTCAATTCACTCTACACCCATCATGTTGGCATTCCCCTGGTACTTCTTCAGCTTCTCCTGAATCACGATATTATCCGGTTCCAATTCAATCGCCTTTTGCCACGCCGAAACGGCTTTCTCCTTGAGCCCTTTTTTCAAATAGACTTCTCCCAGATGATCCTGAATGTCGGCACTATCCGGCATATAATAAATCGCTTTCTCAAGTTCCGTCAATGCAGCGTTCAGCTTGCCCTGCTTGAAATACGCCCAGCCGAGGCTATCCAGGTATGCCCCGTTCTCCGGTGACTTTTGGAGGGCTTTCTGGATGAGTTCCACAGCCTCGTCCAGGTTTCTTCCATGCTCAGCAAAAAAATAGCCCAATGCATTATGGGCCTCCTCATGCTCAGGTGCAAGTGTGAGCGTTCTCTTCAGATAGTGTTCCGTTTTGTCAAGAATCCCAAGTTCTTGATAAGCAATGCCGATCCAGTAGTTTGCATCTATATTGTCCGAATCATCTTCCAGCGCCTTTTGTAAGACCTCGATTGCGGCTTCATATTTCCGAAGGATTATATAAAGATGCCCCACACGTAGCGGCGCAATCTCAATTGCTTTGCTGAGGTAGGATTCTGCCCGCTCAAAATCTCCACGCTCCTGATAAGCAATCCCAAGCCAGGAGTTTGCCTCAACATTGTTCGGATCGGTTTCCAACACCTGTTCTAAAACCGCGTTTGCCTTCTCGTCCATCTGACGGGTAACGTAGATACTCCCAAGACGTGTCCGAAAATGTGCCAGTAAGTCATCGTAATTCTGGTGATCGCGGGAAGTGGCAAACCGACGCAGTTCCGCATACGAATGAATCGCTTTCTCAAGCGTCTCAGCCGCGAGCACCAACTGATCTTGACTATAAAGCTGATCAAACTCTTCGACGTATAGCGGACCTAATGTCTCATACACATCCCATAGATCTCGGTTGATTTTGACCGCGCGTTCGTAAGCCGCGATTGCCTCCTGTCTGTTGCCCAATTGCTTATAGAAGCTCCCCAGCCGTTGATAGAAAAACGGCTGGTAGGGCATGATGCGGGTGAGTTCTTTGAAAGCATCAATCGCAGATTTGTAATCTTCCATCTGCTCCGCAATACGGCCAAGATACTGGTATGCCTCGACATGGTCTGGATCCAGTTCGACGACCTTCTGGAATGCTGCAATAATATCCCCCCACTTGTCCCGGGACTTGTCCCGGGAGTGGCGAAGGTACCGAATCAGGATTTCTCCTAGCAAAAAATGAGGCGTTGGTTTTTCAGGGTCGAGCTCGATTGCTCGGCGGCATTCCCGCTCTGCCAGCGGGACGTTTTGCATTCTCAAGCTCAAGCTTGCCAGTTCCGTATGGACATAGGCTGAAGTCTCATGTTCGCGCAAAATCTGTTCATAGGCGCGTTTTGCGTGAGACAGCTTTTTCGCCATTCGCAGATAGGTTGCCACAATTAAGTTCGTATAAACCCCCTTGGCACGTGCATATTCTGGATAAAGCGGGCTATCGACCACCTGCAATTCATCCCACATCTCTTCTTGCACTGCGCTGAAGGCGTTAAACGGCGTGCTCGCTATGCTCACCCTCAAGAAAACCACAAGCAAAAACATCGAACATAAATGTGTCATGAGTTGTACCTTCCGAACTGAGAATTGAAACGGTATTAGCTTCGCTCAAGGGTTACGGCGCCAAACCCTCCCACCTACATCTTAATCAAGCACCGCCGTTCCCCGAGATCTTCCCAACATCAACGACGGTCTCATCTTTATGCAACGACATCAAACGAACGCCCTGCGTGTTTCTGCCGATCGCCCGGATATCATTGACTACCATCCGTGTCACCATGCCGTTTGAACTAATGATGATGAGTTCGTCATTAGCCACAACCATTTTTACTGCGACAACGGTACCATTGCGGGCACTTGTTTTAATGGCAATCACGCCCTTCCCGGCTCGCCCTTGTAAGCGATATTCTTCCAGCACGGTGCGTTTGCCATAGCCGTTTTCTGTCACGATCAGCAGCGTGTCGCTCTCACCGGTTGTCGCAACCATGCCAACGATGCAATCCCCCTCCGCAAGACGAATTCCGCGAACGCCCGCTGCCTTCCGCCCCATGCTGCGAACCTTGTCCTCATTGAAACGGATGGATAATCCCAATTTTGTGACCATGACAATGTTGTGGTCGCCCTCCGTCAACTGGGCGCCAATCAGCTTGTCTCCTTCGTCAAGCCCAATTGCAATAATCCCAACGGAAGAGGGCCGGCTAAAGACATCGAGGCTGCATTTCTTGACAATCCCGCTTGCCGTTGCCATAAAGACAAATCGATCTGCATCAAACTTCCGGACCGACACAAAGGCGGTAATCTTTTCATCATTTTCTAATCGAAGGAGATTGACAACGGACCGGCCGCCTGAAGTCCGGCTGCCTTCGGGGATCTCAAATACTTTCAGCCAATAACACTTGCCCAGATCCGTAAAAAACAGGATGTATTGATGCGCCGATGCGACAAAGACATGTTCGGGGAAATCGCCCTCTTTCGTTCCCATCCCGATCACGCCAATGCCGCCGCGATGTTGACGTTGATAAGTCGTGATCGGCACTCGCTTGATGTAACCTTCGTGCGAGATGACAACGACCATCTCTTCATCTGCAATCAGGTCTTCGATCTCAAACTCTTTTGCGGCATCAACAATTCGGGTTCGCCGTTCATCCCCGTATTTCGCCTTTAATTCTAGCAACTCCTCTTTAATGATGACTGTAATCAGCATCTCACTTTCGAGGATTGCCCGTAACTCTTCAATCCGCTCCAGGAGGTTCGCGTACTCATCATTAATCCGTTGGCGTTCCAGCCCTGTCAACTGGCGCAACGTCATGGTCAAGATTTCGCTGGCTTGAACCTCCGAAAGCGTATAGCTCTCCATCAACAGATTACGTGCGTCCTGTGGAGATTCCGCGGTTTGCACAATCTCAATCACATCTTCAATATTGTTTAAAGCGATGCGATACCCCTCCAGAATGTGTGCGCGTCGCTCGCACACGTCGAGGTCATACTGAGTCCGACGGCGGACGACAGTTCGGCGATGGTCGAGATAGTCACTCATAATCCCTTTCAGCGACAACACCTTGGGTAAGCCATCGACCAGACAGAGCATAATCGCACTGTAGTTCGTCTGCATCTGCGTGTGTTTGTACAACTGGTTCAAGATGACCTGCGCGATTTCGCCCCGCTTGAGTTCAACGATAACCCGCATGTTCTGGTCCGATTCATCACGAATATCGGAAATTCCGGTGATCGTCTTATTGGTCACCAGATCGTACATCCGCTTGAGCAGATGGTTTTTCTTAATCTGGTAAGGGATTTCCGTAATGAGAATGTGCTCCTTGCTGTCGTTTGTCCGTTCAATGACAGCTTTCGCTCGGACTGTAATGCTGCCTCTCCCCTTCGCGTACATCTCACGAATGCCGGTTCGTCCAACAATCAGCCCCGCCGTCGGAAAGTCAGGGCCAGGAATGTACGCCATGAGATCTTCGAGGGTCGCTGCCGGATTTTCTAGCAACAGAATTAATCCATCAACGACCTCCTCCAGGTTGTGTGGCGGAATTCGTGTCAAATATCCAACGCCAATGCCGGTTGTTCCGTTGACAAGCAAGTTTGGCAATCGCGCCGGTAGAACCGTCGGCTCGGTCGTCGACTCCTTGTAGTTCGGCTGAAAATCAACGGTGTTTTTGTGGACGTCCGCTAACATCTCAGCCGCGATCCGTGTCAAGCGGCATTCGGTATAACGCATCGCACCGGGTGGGTCATCATCAATGGATCCGAAATTTCCTTGCCCGTCAACCATGGGATAGCGCATGGCAAAATCTTGGACCAACCCTACCAACGCATCATAAATCGGACCATCTCCGTGCGGATGGTAGTTCTTCATCACCTCGCCAACGACGGCAGCGCATTTGTCATAAGGACGCCCCGACGTCATGTTAACCTCCCCCATGGCATAGAGGATACGCCGCGTGCTCGGCTTCAGTCCATCTCTCAAATCAGGAATCGCCCGGTTGGTATTGACGCTCATCGCGTAGGTCAGGTACGATTCCCTTAGCTCATCCTCGATATATCTCGTAATAATATGTTGGTCTTCATCGTTCCGTGTTAGCACGTTCTGCTTAACTCCCTTCTCAATGAAACGTGAGGCGTAATGCGTCAAAGATCATATTGAAAAACTGACGTCTTCCCTATCGCTGTTTCGCGGATTCGTCTCACGCTCCATACAGATCCACATTCACCTGATTCCCGTATTTTTCGATAAACTTACGCCGTGGATCCACCTCATCTCCCATGAGCAGCGTGAACATCCGATCCGCCTCAAACGCATCCTCCAGCTTTACCTGGAGCAAGACCCGTGCTTCTGGATTCATCGTGGTCTCCTTCAGTTGTTCCGCGTTCATCTCGGCGAGCCCTTTATATCGCGTAATGGTTATACCCCGTCGACCAATGTCTAAAATCTCCTGCAAGAGTTGCCAGACCGTGTTTGCTCTTCGAGGTTCTCGGTCGCCATCTCGGATTGTAAAGATCGGATTGCCATTACTGCTCTCATCCCCGTTGGCGCGATCAAAGTCATGAGGTAAAATATCGTATCCACTCAACTTCTCAATCAATTCATCCAGATCCCGGATTTCGTGCATATCCGACACATCTTCGATGACGGCTTCGCTTGTTGCACCGAGATTGTCGAGTTCAAGCTGGCCGCGCATATTCTGCTCAATGAGTTGATCAATCTCCTCATCCTCAAAACGATAGAATTCTCCTTGATCGGTTTGCACTCGAAACAGGGGGACTTTCTCCTCACCGCGGAACCGCTGATTCAAAAGCCGATCGGTATCAATACCTTTGCGCCCCAACTCAGTGAGCAAGCCCTCAATCTTTCGGATTGACTGAAGAATCGTGCGACACTGGATCGGGGTATATGGTGTACCGCGTCGAATATTAATCAGTTCCGCGCCCTCCATCGCAGCTTCCAGGAGATAATCGTTCATCTGCTCATCATTCTGGAGGTATTGGGTGCGACGCCCTCTGCGGATCTGATACAGTGGCGGCTGGGCGATATACAGATGTCCATCCAGAACTAGCTGAGGCATCTGGCGGAAAAAGAAGGTCAACAGCAGGGTGCGGATGTGTGCGCCATCAACATCAGCATCAGCCATAATAATCACCTTCGCATAGCGCAGCTTTTCGATCGAAAAATCCTCCTGTCCAATTCCTGTTCCAAGCATCATCACCATGTCGATGATCTGCTCGTTCTTGAGGATTTTATCCAAACGCGCCTTGGCGACGTTGATGCCTTTTCCTTTTAACGGCAGCACCGCTTGAAAACGCCGATCACGCCCTTGCTTGGCCGTTCCACCCGCAGAATCCCCTTCAACCAGGAATGTTTCGCACAGCGCCGGATCGCGTTCGGAGCAATCGGCAAGTTTTCCGGGCATGGATGCGGAGTCCAGAATCCCCTTTCTCCGGATGACTTCCCGCGCCCTTCGAGCGGCATCTCGCGCCTGCGCCGCTTGAACACTCTTTTGGATCACTTTTTTCGTAACGTCCGGATTCTCTTCGAGATAGATCTTCAGTTTCTCATTGACGAGGGTCTGCACAATCCCCTCAACTTTAGTGTTTCCTAGCTTCTGTTTGGTTTGCCCCTCGAACTGGGGGTCGGGCACTTTGATACTGATTACCGCCGTCAATCCTTCACGAATATCCTCGCCCGACAGTGAAATCTTCACGTTCTTTAAGAGATTATTCTCTTTTGCATAAGCGTTGAAAGTCCGGGTAAATGCACTTTTGAAGCCACTCTCATGGAATCCGCCTTCAGGTGTGCGAACGTTATTGGCATAAGAGAAGAGATTCTCGGAGTAGGTGGTATTAAACTGCAGCGCAATTTCGACCCAAACCCCCTCCTTAAGCCCTTCTATGTAAATAGGCTCCTTGTGGAGGACCTCTTTGTTTTGGTTATGATATTGCACAAACGACGAAATGCCGCCTTCGTACTGAAAAACCCGGACTTCTCTCTCTTTACCATCCTCTGTGAGTCGCTCGTCCTTGAAGATAATCTTGATCCCCCGGTTGAGGAACGCAAATTCGCGCAGGCGTTCTGCCAGGACGTCATGCGAGAAGTGAACCGTTTCAAAGATTTCTGAATCCGGCATAAAGCTCGTCGTTGTCCCTGTTTTTTGGCTGACCCCAACAACTTCGACATCTGCCAAAGGAACGCCCCGTGCATACTTCTGCTGGTAAACCTTTCCACCTTGCCTGACTTGAACGTGGAGCCATTCCGATAGGGCATTCACAATAGAGGCGCCAACGCCGTGTAACCCCCCGGCCGTTTTATATCCTGTATTTGCGCGTCCGTCAAATTTTCCACCGGCATGCAACGTCGTCATCACAACCTGTAAGGCCGAGACACCGCTTACATGTTGATCGACTGGAATGCCACGTCCCTCATCACGCACGGTTGCGCTGCCATCGGCATGAATGATAACTTCGACCTCCGATCCGAAACCGGCAGCGATCTCGTCAATCGAATTATCGACTAACTCCTTGATCAGGTGGTGCAACCCGGATGGACCGGTGCTGCCGATGTACATACTCGGACGTTTGCGAACTGCCTCTAATCCTTTGAGTACCTGTATGTCTTTTGCAGTATAAGAAGAGACCTCTATCATACGTTTCTACTCCTTTATCATCAATTCTAATCGCGATTCGTCTTTTCCTTCAGGACTGAACGTTGGCTCTGCTTGATAAATAGGCGCCGTAATCGCGCTTTCAAATCCGGATCTTCAACCACCGAAACTGTTTTATTAATCTGTTCTAATACCTCAGAAGTGAGTGCGACCTTTTCTAGTTTTAGACGTTGAGGACGCTGGAAACGTTGAATTTTCAGGCGGGAAGGGTGATCGATTGGCTTGATAGCAAACTGCAACTCCCTAACGGCAGGTTGGCCGACGGCGTCATTAATCTGCTGCATGACATAGTGTCTCCGCAGCAAGAGTTCTGTCATCCAGATGTTGTGTGATACATTGACTGTCAATATCCCATTAACGAGCGAAACCGGTTGGGTATCACGAGCAATCAGCGTTCCGACAGCCTCTTTCCATTTCATAAAAACCTTCACTTCAAGGATTTTGTGATCGAATCCATAGTCACGAAGGAGGTCCTCAAGCAGGTGATCTATGCGCTGTGTTTTCTTATCGGACTTTTCCATCTTGCACCGTAAACACGCAGCAATCGCCGAGATCTGGCGTCCACACCTCTTGCCGCGTCGAAGTGATAAACGTTTGTGCGTTCAAGCGCCGTAACAGTTCAAACAGAAATGCGGATCGCGCTTCATCGAGTTCCGAGAAAACGTCATCCAACAAAACGACCGGAGTTTCCTCCGTCTCTTCACGCAGCAACTCCAACTCTCCCAACTTCAGGGCCAGAGCGATTGTTCGCTGTTGTCCCTGTGAACCAAAAGACCTTGCCTCTTGACGATACACAGTACCGGCGGACCGCGCTTCCAATACCAATTTGAAGTCATCGCGGTGTGGTCCCACTGAAGTTGTTCCACGTCGGATGTCGAAATGCCGGGAGGATTGCAGCGCCCGGCGGAATTGATCATCCATATCGGACGCCATCGCGCGATCGGCGCCATCCAAGAGAGGTTGGTACGTCAGATCGAGCTTTTCGCTATCCCCGGTCAAATCAGCATGCTTGGCTTGCGTATGAACCTTTAATTGCGCCAAAACTTTCGCTCGTGCTTGGATCAAAGCAATCCCATCGGCAACAAGCAAATCGTCCCAAGCATCCAGAAGTTCGACGCTCGCACCTTTCGACCGAATCTGCTTCAGCAATTCGTTACGCTGCTTGAGGGCAAATTGGTAATTTTGGAGGTGATGCAAGTAAGCCGCGCTGATCTGGGAAATCAGTCTATCGACAAAACGTCGGCGATCCGCGGGAGCCCCTTTCACCAGAGCCAGTGATTCGGGAGAGAAAAAAACAACGTTGAACTGACCAATCCACTGTGAGAGCTTTTTCTGGAGGGTACCGTTGAGTTTGAAACGCTTTTTGCCATTCAACTCATTTGAGACTTCAACCGTCATCAGGTTCACGGCAGCCGCCTCCCGGCGCGCCTCCTCTCCAGAAATAGCAGGGACAAAAGCTCCCTTGAGGTAGAACCAACTTTCGTTATACCGTATCAGTTCATCATCTAGATAGGTTCGGTGTGATTTTGCCGTGCTGAGGAAATAAATTGCTTCTAAGAGTGTCGTTTTCCCCTGTGCGTTTTCTCCGACGATCAGGTTGACCCCATCCTTAAAATCGATCTCACAATCGACATAATTCCGGAAATTACGCAGCACGAGTTGGTTTAATCGCATTGTTGTAGGGCATTAGGCATTAAGTATCAGCCAATTAAACCGAGACACCTAATAACCTAAAATGTTAAGACTCGAGCCGCATCGGCATGATTAAACACAGATGATCTGTCTTACCGACCGGCTTTAAAACTGCCGCACTTAAAGAGTCCTTCAACTCCAAAAGGACATCCTCCGTTTCGATGTGTCTCACCGCCTCTATCAGAAACCGGGCATCAAATGCGATCTGAATATCCCCATTCCCGCTTTTGAGCTCCACAGTTTCGTAAGCCTCGCCGAGCTCTGGCGTCTTCGCGGAAATCTTTACGCTGTTTTCCTCGATGTCTAAACGAATGGAATAGGTCTTCGGATTCGATAAGAGCGCCACTCGCCTCAAGGCGCCAAGGGTTCTCTCTAGATTAAGCGTCAAGTGAATTTCGTTATCTTTCGGGATAATCTGTTGATACTTGGGATACTCCCCTTCCACCAATCGAGAGGTCAGGATGGCATCATCGTCCGCGAAAATGATCTGATTATCTCGCAAGCAGATCTTTACCTCCGCTGATTCTGCAAATGTCTTCGTAATTTCCCTGACAGCTTTGAGTGGAATAATCACGCCGACAGGTTCCTGGGGCGGCGGCGTGAGCGTATCGCTGGAGGCAATCGCGAGACGACGGCCGTCTGTTGCGATAACTTTAGTGGTTTCCGGTGTTAAATAGAAGTAAAGCCCATTTAAAAAATATCGCGTTTCCTCTGTTGAAGCCGAGAACTCCGTTCGATGAATCATCGATCGCAGCACTTCACCATCTATGGTGAAAAAATCCCCTTGAATCGAAGGCAGATCCGGAAAATCATCATCGGGTAATCCAATAATTTTATACACCCCTTCCCCGCAGGCGATTTCAACGCGATCATTTGCTGTTGTTGAGAGTTTGATCTCTTCCGCTGGTAATTCACGTATGATTTCAGCAAGTTTTTTCGCGGATACGGTAATTGCGCCTTCGTCAAGGATGGTGCCGGGGACAGCGATCTGAATGCCAACCTCGAGATCGGTTGCTGCAATCTGAATCTGTCCATTCGCTGCACGAATCAAAACGTTCGATAAAATTGGAAGTGTGTTCCTACCGGCAGCAACGCCTTGCAAAACTTGAATGGACTTCAAAAAGTCTTCCTTTTCGTTAAACAGTAATTCCATTTTCTTCTCCTTGAGAAATTTCCTTTTTTATCTCAAAATTGATGTGGACATTTCATCCCAAAACCGTTGTCGTCTCTCTTTCCTATTCTTTACTATTATATTAATATATAATAAACAGTAGTAGTAGGACCTGTGGATATGTGGATAACTGCCAAAAACATACGCCCGGACTAACAAAGGGCTTGTGGATAACTTGTGGATAACTTTGTCGATTATCCACAAGTTATCCACAC
>JAPUIP010000639.1 GCA_027296925.1 Candidatus Poribacteria bacterium
ACAGGAAAAAAGCATAAAAAAAGCCCAGGTCTATCGCCTGGGCCGTGCAAGGTATAGAGGTTCGGACTATTGGGGATAAGCCGTTGCAAGGGCTAACACCGCGTAAGAGGTGACGAGGACAGGATCTCGTTCCATCCAACGACTTTCCTCATTTTGCCAAAAACCTTGAGGATTCTGTTCGGAGATCAGTTTCTCTGCGAGTTCCCGGTACCAATCATGAGAAATACCTTTGGCATCCATAATGGTAGGCTCCCCATAGGTTTTCAATGCCTTTGCCATGGTATGGTAGTTGTAGAAGAGTCCCTGCTTCTCCATACCGTAGTTTTCTTCGACCGTGAAGTGTTTCTTAATCCAATCCACCGCTGACTGCACGCGTGGGTCATTCTTGTCAACGTTAGCATAGATAAAGCTCAGGATTCCGGCATAGGTCATGCTTGCATAGGATTTCGGTTTTCCGTTCTCATCGCTGCCAGCTTTGCTCTCGCCATCAGGGGCATAGATAAAACCGCCGTCATCTCCGGACCAATCCCGGTCGTTGGTCTCACTCCGATTTTGACATCTTTCGAGGAATTTGATCGCTTTGTCCCACACTTCTGGATCATCAAAACCGCTCTCTTTGAGGGCCTGCATAGCAAAACTCATATTGGAAAGATCGTGAACGGTTTCCCGGCTTCCATAGCCAATTCCGCCAAAATAGACATCCTCCGCATCCGCCACTTGAAGCCCTTTGATGAAGCCCTGACCTTTGGTAATGGCTTCGCTGTATGCAGGATTTTTGGTTGATGAGAGTGCCATCAGTGCCACGGACGTATTGTAATTCGGCAAGGCCGGCTGCTTGTCAATATCGTAGATTGCGCCATTCGGCTGTTGCATCTCCAGTAAGATTTTGATGGCTTTCTGTATGAAGGGTTGGTCCGCTTCCGCGTACTTGTTTTGTGGGTGTTTTAAAAACGCCGTGATTGCTAGCGCTGTTAATCCGGGGTGATCGTGAAAGAGACCTTCTGTGCCTTGCTGCTCTTTTAACCACTCAAGCCCTCGGTCAATCGCCGCCACGACTTTCGGGTTCAAATCTTGGTAGTCTGAGTCGGCATGGACACTGGCATAGAAGGACTGGCCGAAAAGGATGAACGCCCATAAAAGGGCTATTTGCTTGAGCTTAGTTCTCGATGTCATATACGAACCTCCATAAATGTTGTTTAGAACCAGACGAAATTCGATATTCAACGAAACGGAATGACGAGTTTTTAAACGGTGCAGAATCCGTAGAAAATTATATCACGCAAGCGGAATGCCAATATCTGAACGCTGCAATCGTCGGGATTTACGGGAATGTCGTTCCGGATGACGTTCAATAAATGAACAGGCATGTTCATAAAATAACCAGAATTCCTCGCATTTTCGATCGAGCCCTAAAACTGCACCGCTTCTCCCGTTTCTGAGGAGCACATTGCGGCATCGTAAACGAGCATGACTTGCCTGACTTCTTCCGGCTTGACGATGAGTTCCGCACCTTTGTTCAGCACGTCAGAGATATTCTGATAGTAGGATTTCCACGAGCCCCTGACGCTTTCAACAACGAGCTCGCGTTGTTCGCCCGCCGCTTCCGTCCAGACCTTTGCGTAGTTAGCGGGGTCTTCTTCAGCGGCGTCGATGTTTCTCGCTACCATCGGGCGCTCCTGCGGATCTAATCCGCACTTGACCAATCCACCGAAGTCGCCAAGAACGTACCACCGCGGCTTCTCGACCTTTGCGAGGTTGCTGATCTCGATCTGATAGCGAACATCGTTCTCAAATGTGATCAGCAGATTCGCGTAGTTGCCGATGTCGATGTCCCAGCGTGTGCCGTAGTGAATGTCGCAGAAGACGGTTTTGACCGGCGCAGAGACGAGTTGCAGGGCTTGATCGACGAAATGCGCCGGCCAATCATACAGGAGGCCGCCGCTCTGCTTTTTGACACCACGCCACCCCCGCGGCGGGCCGTATCTCATAATGGCAACCTGAAACAGGTACGGGACCCCGAGCAAGCCATCCGCAATAATTTTCCTCACAGTCAGATAGTCCCAATCCCAACGCCGGTTGTGGAACACGCTCAATAGAACATCGTTCCGCTGACTGGCTTCGATCATCGCATCCGCTTCCGCGGCACTCATACACATGATCTTGTCTGTGACGACGTGCTTGCCGGCATCCATTGCTTGGATCGCCAGTTCAGCGTGCGTGTCGTGTGGGGTCGCGAAGACAACGAGATCTACGTGGCTGTCTTCGATGACCTGATCGATCGTTTCATAGTTCTTCGTGCCGGGGTGAGCCTCAGCAGCAGCTTCCCGCCGTTCGGCGTTTCGTGATGCAATCGCATAAAGATTCAGCCCATCCGCTAGACCGACAAGGTAAGCGTGAAAACATCGACCGGCATATCCGTATCCGATAACTGCCGTGTTAATCATAGGATTCTCCTGTGTTTGCGCAGTTTATCTTTCAAACGGGTTCATCATTCTCCTCAATTTCCGCTTCATTTTCCGCCTGGTACTCGAAATAATAGTATACCCGGCGCAAGTCGCAAGTGCTAAAGAAGCTTTGACAACTACTTGAGCACGACCATACGGCGGACACGGACAAAGTCGTCGGCTGCCATCCGGTAGAAGTAGGTGCCGCTGGCAACTCGCTCGCCCATATCGTTGCGCCCATCCCAATACGCAGCACGTTCGCGGGTGCGGTAATAACCCGGCGCCAGAGCACCGAGGTCGAATCGTCGAATCTCCCGTCCCGGCGCATCGTAAATGGTGATGCGCACATGGGCATCCTTATGGAGTTGGAAGGGCAACCATGTTTCCGGGTTGAACGGGTTGGGATAGTTGGGCAACAATTGCGTCTGCTGCGGAAGCGGGGTATCCAGAACAAATGGTTCGATGCGGGCTGCGATCGACCGGCCTTCCACAGAAACAAGATGCGCTCTGTCCAAGGAGACAACCGAAGTCTCGGCTGCTGCGAACTCAAGCGTCGCTAAATGCACCCGCCCCAGCCAGGGACGTTCCACACCAAGTTTGGCAGCGACTAACCTTCCGGATTGCCCGCCAGCATCCAGCCGGAATACGTCACGCGCAGTCGTATCAACATCGACGCGCAAAAGTCCATCGGCGTTGATCTGGAGTTGATAACCCGCCAGCGGGATGGGCGTATCAAGCACCACGTCAAGAAACATGCGACTGCCAGAAGTCCTGGGGTTCTCAAATCTGATGGTCGCCAATGTGGATACCGGGCGGTTCTCGGGGGCTGGCAGACCGCCGATGGTTGTGCCAAAATGGTTGGCGACATGCACAAGATCGAATATATTAACAAAGCCATCCCAATTTACGTCTGGATTTTCCACGGCCCCCGGTGAGCCCCCCTTCCCGAAATTCACGCCAACGATGACCAGATCTTGGATATTTACAACGCCGTCATGATTCACATCCGGATTAATGACCGTCACTAACGGGCTTTGACGAATCAGGCTCAACGTGCCATCGGATGACGCGGAACTCACCATGAAGGGATGAATTCCGGCATCTGGTGCGGTCGCTCCTGAACTGCCGCTACCACTACCATAAACTACAGTAATGTCTTCCCCCGCTCTTAGCCTCGTAATATTGACTTGAATTCTCTGCTGGGTAAATGTGACATCGCCGATCGTACCGGTTGAGGTTACTGTCGTGTATCCGGCGGTGCCTCGGGTGCCTTGTGGCAGGCTCCAGCCCGGTAGCACATGCACGGTGATTGACCCGCCATCCAGCTTTCCTTCAGCGGTGTAGGTAATCGCAATTTCGTTACTATGACTATGCACAGTGACAGAGGCGGGTGAAACAGAGGCAGTCCCAGATCCATCCGCCGTCATAACGTTGAGTGCTGTATAGGAAACCGTTGTGAAGGGCTCTGCGCTTCCCCGGCGAAATTCAGCTTGAATAAAACCGGTTGTATCTCCCGCAGTCGCGCCAGACGCGCCACCACCCCCACCATAGGAAATCTGGATCGATTCGTTGGCAGGCATTGTTTGGATCGGCACAACAACGGATTGCCCTGAGAAGGTTGGGAATTCAGTCTGTATATCCGGCGCCAAGGGGGAAACCACCGTATAGCCTGCAACGCCAATGACCCCTTGAGGCGCCGTCCACCCCTGGGGGGCTGTTACGCGGATTTCTCCGCTGTTGATTTGTTGGTTCGCCGTAAACGTCAGGAAGATTTCGTGGCCTCTTGAACCGACAATCATCGCCGCCGGGGCTTCCACTTCCACAGTGAGAGGCGACTCAAATACCAAGTGCGCTGACAGGAATTGCAGCGACTCTTCTGCGATGAATCTGTGCCCTCCGCTGTGCTCTACATATTCATGATCGATTCCCTGGTCGGTCAACGCGCCATCCAGCGATCGCGCCTGGCTGGCAAATGCGGTTTCGTCTTGAACACCATGCACCAATTTGACACCATTCAGCCGCAGTGGCTGTTGGAGAAATCGATCTAGTTCATGAATAATGTCGTTCTCAATAATGCGGTCCCAAACGTCATCAACGCGACGTATACCAAAGGTGGTGAGTTCATACGGCAGATCCAGATAGAACGGGGGTTTGGCAGGATTGGGAGCTACCCCTGCTAAATAGGCAATCCCACTGCGCATCGCTAGCGGCAGTTGGTCAAAGAGCTCCCAAGCTCGGTCATCAGACACAAGCTCGAAAAGGAGCGTTGACATGGCTCCCGCAATGTCTGTAAACATCCTCACCGAATTGGCGCCGAAATCGTAAGTACCCGCCTGAGCGACAACGACGTTGAACACTTCTGGATATTTCAGCGCGAGGTGCATTGAACCGTATCCACCCATTGAAAACCCAGTAATACCCCGACTGTCTCGGTGGGGTATCGTTCGATATGTGGTATCAATGAAATCAACCAAATCCCGCACAATGTACGTTTCGTAATCGCCAATGGTCGGAGAACTGAGGTATTGACTTCCATCGAACCGATTTGAGCCGTCGACAAAAACGACAATCATCTCTCCGATTTCGCCATTTTGGAGCATGCGATCCATCGCCGATGTCACTTTGTCTGCTTGCTCCTTTGCATTACCGCCGAAGCCGTGTAGCACATAAATGACGGGATAGTGCTTTTCGCTCGTTCCGTAACTTGGTGGCAGATAAACCCCAATGGATTTTACCCCAGAATCGCCGATACGATTGTCCGTCAGCGCATCCCAGATGAGTGGCCACCATACCAACTCACCGGTTTGTGCCAGGGCACCGGGCTGTCGGACCAGGGAAACCAGCAACCAGAGCGTGATGTAAAAGCAACGGGATTTGGACATGCGTTGTGGCCTCCTTTTTTCAACTGGGCGAGAAGCTGTAGATTCCGTGTGTTGGAAGGCCTTAGCTTAGTAATAGAAAGTGTAGGTTGGGCGATCAAGGATAATACTCAAGATGTTCCAGAAACTCCCAGTGACGAAGTCGCCCAGCACCAGTCCAAGAAAAAATGGGACAGATTTTCGATAGAATCGAATGCCACCAAATTTGAGCACGCTCCATTTGGCAACCGCGCTAACAATGAATGCCGCCCAAAATGTGTACATGTGAAACGCAACCCCGTATCCTAGCGGGTGAATGGGCCACCAGAACAGTCGGGTACGTACCACCGCCAGCACAAGCGTGAAAACGAAACCGATGGTAATGGCGATGATGTGTGCCTTGTCCGCATCTCGCGGCGACGTGAGCCACCCGTGCAGAAAGCGGTACGCGCGCCCTCCAAAACTGTTGATCTGTCCGCCCACCTTGCCGCTGTCCACACCAAGGTCAAAAAATACATTCACCAGCATCAGGATGCATAACGGCATGGCGATAACGATGAGCGTCAGCATCAGGCGGGACAACCCTTTCACGTCGAGGTTTCCGCGTTCGGCAAGCTTAAACGCCTCAAGTTGATGCGGCATCGGATGACTCCGATTGTCCCGATTGAACCAGAAAAATAGGGCGAACCATGTGAGATTCTGACCACCAATTTTTCGTGTGCCGAACAGACTGACCAGGCTGTGGTGTGGTCCAATGAAGGTGGTATTATGGATGGACAGACCGATCTGTGCCCGAATGCGCGTGAGCGGAATGGCGATTGTCAGAAAGTGAGCGACGAAAAACAACACCGCGATCCACAGCGCCATCCCCCCTCGCATCGCAAACCCGATGATGAATATCGATCCGAATATGATGCCCAAAAAAGCCGTCCGATACCGCATCGGCTCGTTTTCATCTTCAGGTGGTCTTCGACCAATGGCTTGCATCAAAGCTCGCCAAATCTGCCGGCGCGTTCCCCATAGCGTAATCACCGCAACTCCCACATATGCCCCGACGTTTTGTTCGTAAGGATAAGGGAAGCCGGGAAGTTTCTCCAGTCCCGCGACGATTCCAACAAAGGCCTGCATTTTGTATAAAAAGAAAAAAAGGATGCATGACCACAACAGATCCAGTGGCATCAAAAAGCCGAGTCCAATAGCGAACGGATAGAGGAGAATACTGCTGCCCCCGGTCAAAAACGCAGTCCACGGCTTTTCAGTGAAAAACATGGTTAAAGATAACGTCTTCGTTGGAAATTCGGGAATAATCGGGACAAACATGTGCAGTCCGTTGGTGAGGCTAATAAACGCAGCGATGGTGAATCCCCACCACATCGGTGTGCTACGCAAGAAGGGTTTCGTATTGTAGGCAATCTGATACGGGAGTTCAACAGTAGGGTATACGAGGCGCTCTTGTTCCACCCACTGTTTGCGGATGATAACATTGATACACTGCATCACAAAGAGCAGAGCAAAGGTAAAGGCACACCACCAGAGTGTTGGCTTTATCCAGAGGCGAACATAGCGCCAATCGAGGAAGTTCTGGTCACCGCGATAAAAGCCAATTAGCACGTCCGGGTCATTGATGGTTAGCCACTCGGGGAGATATTTCCAGAAGAGATCCCGCCACTCATTCTCTGGGCTGGCGAAATAGTAGGCGTGAACGATGATTGAGACCAGGGGCAGGAACATGTCGTAGGACATGAACAGGAGCGTAATCGACATCAGGACATAGAGGGAGATCAGCTCTCCGCTCGTTAACGCATACCTGGCGGCGAGTTTTTTCAGGAGGAGGTTGAGCAACGCCAGGATCAGGAGGGTAAATACGACGCTGTAAAAGGGGGCCATCAGCGTCGGAAAAGTGTACCGAAGGGCTTCACACTCGATATGCCATTTGTAGATAAACGGCAGGAAAATCATTGAAAGTACAATAGTTCGCCAGGTGATCCGTTCCGGTTGGGGGGAAGTTTTCATAGCGGGATTTAATTGGGACATCCTGATAAAGAGAAGTTGGACGAAACCCAAGTATACCGGATTTTCCGCTTTATTGACAACCTAAAAAAGTTGTCCATCTGTTACGGTGCCTTATGCCACCCGGTATTTTTCAACGGCCTTAGCCGCGGGGCCAGGCCAAAAAGAGGGGGCGAACCTTTTCAGTTTCGCCCCTTAGAGATACGAATCAAGTGGCGACAATATCATGCCACTTGCCATCAATAATTAACATGTAATAACTATGGTTATCGGGCTTTGAGCTTGCCCCAAATTGTTGTCAATTTGCCACCGGCTTCAACAGCCCGCTTCGTATTGGGAAGATCTACTGCCACGATCTCGGCCGCTCCTTCTAGCCGTCCATCTGGGCCCACGGGGGCAAAGTTCGCGATTGTTGCCCTCCCCACAACTTCATCAAAATGGTAGAGCGCCGTTGTATCGGCATCAGGTTCAAACGGTGCTTCAGGAGGATCGAAGTCGCCATCGTAGCGGATGACTTTCGATACGCGGAACTCATCAATC
>JAPUIP010000064.1 GCA_027296925.1 Candidatus Poribacteria bacterium
CATACCCTAACGGGCAGTTCCTTTCCCTTCGGTCACTTCGAGGTATGCCCGCCTGAGGGTAATAGGGTCGGATTGAAAAAGCCAGATAGATTCAGGCTTCTGCCGATCTGAAATGTAAAGTTTGTTTTTGAAAATTAGTTATGTGTACGCCAAAGGCAGACACACAGGTCTGATGCTACCCTGTATTGTAGGAGTTAATTAATCGTCAATCCTAAATGAAAATCACAAACTCACCTTAATACAGAAAAAGAGTGGATGTGAATTCAGATGAACGAACAAGAAACTGTGCTTGAACCAGAAGATCCAGAATCCGATGACGTTGAGGGTTCTAGCTCGCAAAAGCAGGCCGGCCGGGCGAAAGGGATAAGAATTTCGACCTTATATCGATCGCCCTCCGAAGGAGACGAGAGCATACGCGAAAAACGACTGAGTCACCGTCTAGAAGTTGCGGAAAATCGGCTGAGCCGGCTGCATAGCGTAGAACGATTGGCCGATGCGCGTCCACGCCTTATTACCCGTCGAAAGCGGATCAAGCGATCCATTCGGCTCCAAGAGCAATTCGTTGCCGATCTCAAAACGCAACTGGCTGTGTCAAAATCTCACACAGATGAGACACGGTATGTTAAACGCGCTACCTCCAAAACACTGAAGCTGCAAAGCGCAAGGAAGCGTCTGAGACAATCGATCTCCAAAGCAAACCCGAATCGATCGCGATGACT
Organism: Candidatus Poribacteria bacterium; assembly: GCA_027296925.1. Classification (GTDB taxonomy): domain Bacteria; phylum Poribacteria; class WGA-4E; order WGA-4E; family PCPOR2b; genus JAPUIP01. The sequence goes on from JAPUIP010000064.1 coordinate 720, forward strand.
CAGGAATGGCGATTTAATACTCCTATATCTGTCGTTCTGAGGAGTCCTGCGACTTGCGGTTCAATGTGCTGAATCTCCTGCAGCAGTTCAAGTTCTCGCGCCCAAACCGCTTCATCTCCCCACGCCTGTGCCTGATTCAACGCCGCATCATCAAGCGCCCGCAAGGGGAGTTCGAGCGTCTGACTGTCACACGCCAAAGTGACCTCATCTGTATAGTCCATCCGCGCCAACACTTTGATCACTTCTGCACCGACAGTTGTGCCGACATGCCAGCCCCAGTGCTCACCGGACTCTCGGTCCCGATCGCTGAGATTATTCACTTGGGTTACGTCGGCCGATGCGCCATTGCCAAAGACGACGGTTGCATCATCAGCGCCCATCGCATGTTGGACCGTTTGCCTCAGGTAGTCGATGTAGTCCGCAGAAAAACCGTTACCGCCAACGCCGAGTGTCGCGTGGCAACTGTAATTGACCCAGCAGCCGAGAAATCTGCACGATTGATTCACCGCGCCGACAACCCCGACCATCGGATCGATCGGCCCCGCCACCCGAACGATGTCGGGGTTAAGCTTGCCCGGATGCGTTCGCTCCGAGCCGTCTCTCATACGAAAACGGCGATTGAAAGCAACGCTCCCTTCTTGCCCCGCACCGATGATCAGCGTGGCCGCCTCGCGTTTCTCGTATCCCTCGATTGCTGCGTGCGCAATCTGTTCGGCGACGAAGTCACAGTACGCGGAGTCCGATTCGCTCATGAAAACGTCCGCGATGGGCCCACCGTTATGCGTGTGACTTGCGGCAATCATCACGTTTCCCGCGGGAATCCCTGTTGCGTCTTCGATCTGCTGTCGGGCTTTCTGTGTTGTCGAGCGCTTAATCGAGAGTGCATCGATACCCGCCAAAACAAGCTGCGTATCGCCATCGTCCATAACCATCGCATTGGCCAGGAGTTCATCATGTATGCTTTTGGATAAATGTTTGTGAATACCTCCGGGCATTTCAGCGCCGATTTCTGGTGTAATTGTGCGTTGACCAAATCCTACTTGAATCATCTTCACCCTCCTCACATGCAAGCGGTTACTTATTGTGGCACAATTGCTTCGCAAAGTCAAGTGCCTACGAAGGGGGAATTTTTCATTTGCATAAATGATGGAACTCTGATATGATGTGATTCGTCGATTGGTTTGCATACACCTTGTCAATGAGGAGGCGCGGCACTCCCCCAGATCCCGGGTTGAGTCGCAGTGCGTATCGGAACCTAAAGATGGGAGGGCGCATATTTATTATGAGAAACAGGATTCGTGAGAAATTGGAGCGCGGGGAAGTATCGATAGGGTCATGGCTAAACCTGGGGTCGCCGCTCGCGGCCGAGGTGGTGGTGTCTGTCGGATTTGATTGGCTTGCGGTCGATGCGGAGCATTCGCCCATCGGAATCTCACAAGTTGCGCAGATGTTCCGAGCCATTGAATCTCGTGGAGCGACGCCGATTGTTCGCGTGTGGGACCACCAGCCGGAGACGATTGGACGGGTGATGGATGCCGGCGCATTTGGCATCGTCGCGCCACACGTGAGTACAGCGGAGCAAGCGGCACAGATCGCTCAGGCTTGCCGGTACCCGCCACAGGGCAAACGATCTTCGGGAACCGGTCGTGCCGTGACATGGGGCTCCGATTATCGCTCGTGGATTAACGATGAGGTCGTGGTGATACCGCAGATCGAGGACCGAGAGGGAATTGAGAACGCCGAAGCCATTGTGGCTGTGGAAGGTGTTGACATCGGATTTCTCGGACCTGGCGATCTATCCCTTGACCTGGGCATTCCGGCTGGAAGTCCCGACCACGAGGACGCGATTCAACAGTTCCTGGCAGCGTGCAAGCGGGTCGGTAAGCCTTGCGGCATTCCGGTCTCTTCTGCGGAAGAACTCCTGGAACGACAGGCGCAGGGCTTCGTTTTCTTTGATCTGAGCAATGATCTGCGATTCCTGCAGGTTGAAGCGGAAAGGCAGTTGAGGAAGGCGCAGGGATGAGGGGGCTCGCTAGATATGGACAAAACAGGAGGTCAAACGGAAAAGATGGCGAATAATGACTCGACACATCGCCCGCTAGGGTGGGCGCTTATCGGTTGCGGAGGAGCGGGTAACGGTCACGCGCAGTGGGCTTCGTCCACGCCAGAGATTGTGGTGCGCGGCTTCTGCGACATCCGCGATGATTCAGCACAACGTTTTCACGACAAGTACGGCGGCGCGTACCACACTACGGATGCGGACCGCATCTTCTCTGATCCGCAGGTGGACATCGTCTCGATTGCCACCTCTCACAGTTCTCATGCGGATCTGGCGGTTGCAGCTTTCAGTGCGGGAAAGCATCTATTCCTGGAAAAGCCCATGGCGATGACCACAGCCGATTGCCTGCGGATCTACGACGCGATGAAAGCGGCGGGCACCAAACTGATGATCGACTTCTCGATTCGCTTTTCCGGAGCCGCACGAGAAATCAAGCGTCGTCTGCGTCCACCGAAGGTGAGCCACGGTCAGTGTATGATGAGTCCCGCAGAGCTCAGTCGGTGGCGCTGGCACCCCGAAGAGGGCGGCGGCCCGCTTTATGATGTCGGTGTCCACGCCGTCGATCTGCTGTGCTGGATTCACGACGCAGATCCAGTAGAGGTCTACGCAACGGGCGGGCAGATTACCCATCCCGGCGAGTTGGGCAGCCCTGACATGGTGGACACCGCGGCGGCGACTATCCGCTTTGCCAACGGTTCGGTGGCGACCTTTCTGATGAGCGATGCCGGCAGCAACGCCGTCGTTTCCAAATGGTTCTTCGAGTTCTTCGATGGTGAGCAGTCCGCGGTACTCTATGAGCACTTTAGCAAGGTCACCTTTACCGGCCCTGACTCGACGACGGGCAAACCGGAGAGTGAAACCCTGAAGCCGGCACCAACCGAACGCCTGCCGTTACTTGTGAAAGCAATTCGTAACGATACGGAGCCCTATGTGCCTGTCCGCGCCGGCATCCTTTCCACGCTGATGATGGAAAAAATTACCGCGTCGATCAATACTGGACGGCCTCAGAAAATAGAGATGCCACTGTAACCGCAATCTTCGAACAGCGCTGTCAGTCCTTCAATTTTTCCCACGCTGTCTGGGCAATCGCAGTTCTTGGCTGGAGCGCGATCACCTTTTCGTAATCGGCACGAGCTTCTCTGTCCTGTCCCAACCGTTCGTAAGCCGACGCCCTGCGATAATAGACCGGCCCCAGGATGGGGTGTTCTCCACACCACTCCTGAATCTCGCGGGAGGTAAGCGAGATCGCTTTGATATAGTTGGATTCGGCTTGCTGCGGTTGATCGAGTCGGTCATAGAGCCCGCCACGTCTGAGATACGCTTCTGCAAATTCCGGCGAAATCTCGATCGCTTGGTCGAAATCGGCGAGGGCAAGTTGATCTTCATGTAACCGAGCATAGGCTGTGCCTCGATGATAGTAAGCGGCGGCATTCGGTTTCCGCTCAATCACCCTCGCATAATCCGCGAGTGCGCGTTGCGTATCTCCCAACTTCAGATACGCTTCTGCTCGTTTCCACATCACAAAACCCGCCCATCTTTTCTTCAACGATTCGGTGTAATCCGCGATGGCTTTCTGGTGCTCGCCCAATCCGCGATAGGCATCCCCGCGGCTATAGAGGGCATCCGCTTCATACCGCTTCAACGCCAGTGTCCGCGTATAGTTGGTGACTGCCTCCTGGTATTCACCTAAACGGTAATAAGCCAACCCGCGCTTGATATAAGCGGCTGCGTATTTAGGATCTTTTTCGATCGACCGGGTGAAGGCGTCCACCGCCTCATGATACTCACCGTGCTTGAGTCGCTCTGTGCCTTCGGTGACATCCTTCAAGGCTTCGGAATCTGCGCCCTTCAGGCGAGCCCAACTCACAAATCGAGATGCAATCAGGGCACAAATGACCAGCAGCGGTAACATCACCCAGAGTAGTAACCGCATGAAGTGTCCCTTTGTGGAAACATAGCGATTGCCAAGCTGAAATGGATGGCACCGCCCCGATTCACCGAGCTACCGTCGGTTCGGGCATATCCAAACCGGTCCCTAAGATCCATTTCACCACATCGCACTGCTGAGAGACAACCCCTTCAACGGTGTAGTCGTCGAGGCGTGTCACCCCGGGTCTCTGACAAGCCGCTGACGCATCGGCGACGCTCTTCATGCGGATGGTGACCGTCATAGGGAGGGTAGGCTTGATGGGTTCAAATCCTCCGGCGCGCAACTTGGCAATGGCTTCGGTCACTTTCTGCCCAGTAAGAAGACGGGCAGACTCAGGGTCGAGCCCGGAACAGGAATCGTGGTCCTCCGCGTGCTTGACCTCCGCGGTTATAACGCCCGGAAACTGCTGTTCAGCTTCCCGACATCCCGCCGTGTCTCCCTGGACAAGGATCAGCGGAATGTCCCAGTGACTGGCGAAACACGCCTCTATCCCAATCTCACCCACACTCTGGCCATTGATCAGGAAATCCGCCCACTGCCCCGTCCAGGTATGAGGCAAAAACGCGCCGGCGGTTCCGACTTTGGCGTGGTGCCCCGGCAACATGAGCCCATCGACCGTCTCATCGAGCCCGGGCATCCACCGACGCTCTCCATCCTGATAGCCGACGCTCCGGTCGTGGTACGTGATGCGAGGGTCCGCGAACATGTCGTCCAGGCGAATATTCCCCCCCCCATGATGGGTGTCGCTGACAATCACTTCATCGACCCCGGCGTCGAGCGCAGCTTGAACGGCGGCGTTGACATCAGCGATCAGCAATTGACGACCTTCCTCCGCAACGTGCTCGGGCACCCCTTCCTCCCAATACCAGACTTGCTCTCGCGTGAAAATCCCGCTGGCGCCCTCCATATCCCAGTGCATATAAATCTTCATGATGCCTTCCTTTCCCCAACAGCGGCTAAATCAACGGTACGCAGCAAGAGATGACGACGGCTTGCCGTCATAACAGGATTGATGACTTATGCCTTCCTCACGCACTGAATTCTATCTCCAGGCGTCAACCGACACCGTCTTAGAATAGTTGCTTCCCATAATCCGCCAGTACCCGTTGGTTTCACCGCCGACTACCACGATATGAATCGAGCCCTTTGGGAAAATGCGAATCAACTCGTCATCCGCCGCCTGCAACATCGTCGCATACGGTTCGACGCCGTTGAGCGCGCGGGGATGGACGTAATTCTCGACTAACTGATAGTCCCAGTAGACACCGGCGGGCATGGTCGCATTTTCGTGAACCCAATCGATCAGCTTCTCCTTCGTATCAAATCCGCCTCGATCGACGAATTGACGCGCTGTAATCGGATCCAAAACAAACGTCGCGTGTTGGTGGACATCCATGCCACGCAGCAGGTTCAGTACGTGTTCTTGCCAGTGCCGCTCTCGCACACCGAGGGTAAACGCCGTGGACTGGCACCCCCCAAACGTGCTCACGGTACTCTCGTCCGCTCCAAACCCGTGCTGCACATGAAACGGCTCCCACGGGCTACGCTCCTCGTTCTCAGCAAATGTAATGCTGTTGTACGCATAGTTGTTGCCCTGCGAGCCCAGATAGGTCACTTCAGGCACAGACCCGCCCTGCAAATTCTGAGACAGCAGGCCATAGGCGCGACCGATTGTGGCATTGGCGTGATTGTACGGTCCCATGGCGCCGATTCCGCAGTTCATCGCGATTTCGTGCCGTATCGGCCCGTTCACTACCGCCATCGCCGCGGCTGAAC
>JAPUIP010000640.1 GCA_027296925.1 Candidatus Poribacteria bacterium
GTTTGAAATGATATGATTTTGTAGGGGCAGTGCTTGCCCTGCCCGACAGGTGGGCGCAGCAAGCAGCGCCCCTACCAGAAATCTGCGAATATGCTCAAACAAAACTGCAAATGGTATAAGGGGTTTTGGGATAAAATCTAATACCATTTCTGAAAGATTATGTAGTGGTCAGGAAGATGGTAGACATTCATTCCCGTAGGGTGGGCACCGCCCACCAGACCACTACAATTTCTGAAAGATTATAAAGCATTCTTATCGGAACTGTAGGGCGGGACTCTGACCCACCGGACTACAATTTCTAAGGCGATATTTTCAAACGGAATTGGTATAAGTTTGTACAAAACCGCAGTTTCGATTCGGTGCACCCTCCGGCAGCACGGGACGACAAGGGATAAGGGGTAAAGGAACCAAGGCATTACGGGGAAACCGACTTGGCGCAACGAAAACCGTGGTTATATGAGCGGCCGTCGCTAGAGTAACGGCGAGATGCATTACTAAACCACTCGGCTCCGAGCCCATAATGTCCGCCACGCACAACACGAAGCTCACCTGGCCCTCCCGAAGAAGCACCGGTTGGGTTCCGTTTCGGTGAGTTTTGGTAGTAATCTGGACGATACCAATCAGCGCACCATTCGCCGACGTTTCCCATCATATCGTAGAGTCCGTAGCTATTCTCAGGCGGATAGCTACCAACGGGAGTTGGCTGTTCGACGTTATGACCGTAATTTGCCTGGTCCGGGTTAATTGAATCTCCCCATGGGTATCTCTGTCCTTCCAAACCTCCCCGCGCTGCCTTTTCCCACTCGGCTTCGGTGGGAAGTCGTTTTCCTGCCCACTCGGAGTAGTCCCTCGCCGATTCCCAAGAAATACCGATAACCGGCTTGTTTGGCTGGTTGTATTTGGGCTTATCATAAAACGGAAGTGGTTTCCGATGTCCAGTCGCCTCAACGAACTTTTGAAACTGTGCATTTGTCACTTCGTAGACATCTATATAGAACGCATCCACATAAACGGTGTGGACAGGTTTCTCATGATCTTTCCCCTCGTCACTACCCATCTGGAATTCACCAGCAGGGATCAGGACCATCTCGGCGCCATCTTTACCCATGATGCGTTGCGGGCTCTCGGACTGCGGTGACGTTTTCTGAGATCTGATCTTTTTCTCAGAACCGGAGACAGTCGTCATCAAACTTGACAGACACAAAGAGATCACCAAAAGATGTTTACATTCCACGGTACGCATGTCCTATTTTGTGGGAATTCCCTTTCCTTCGCGTAGTCGTTGCGTGGCTGCCGTATCTATCCCCCAGGTCTGGGCGTCAATCACCACGCCGTAGGCATCACGCGCGTGCGCCGGCGTGACCTTTTCTTCCAGAACATCTGCCAGCACCGCTTCCGCATCACGCGCAAAGGGATTGCCCCATCCCCCTGCACCGGCCGCAATGTGGCGGAAGAGATCACCCCGTTGGATGGTCAGCGTCGGTTTGGGAGGCAGTTCGCGGGCCTCTCGATCCGGGTTCAAGATGTTCCGCGACGGCGCCCCCGCTTTGCCGCCATGCAAGCCGTAGGGCATATACTTTGTGCGGTCGGCGCGAATCTGCAAGGTAGCTTCCTCGGCGAGTAAGCGGAAGTCGCGCACGAGACTCAACCCACCGCGATGCATCCCGGCGCCGCCGGTATCGGCAAGATAGCCGTAACGCTCAATGCGCAACGGCAACTCCGCTTCCAGCACCTCGACGGGATTGTTGGAGAAATTGACGACGGCGCTTGCCACGCCATCAATTCCATCTTGAGTCGGACGTCCGCCCCACGAACCGTAGAGAAATTCGAGAAAGACAAACCCGCGCAGTTGTGTTTTTCCGTCCTGCACGATGCGCTCATAGCCGCCAATGCTCACGCCGGTATCGCCGCCGATTTCGCACGCAGGAACACGGTCGGGCACGGCTTGAGCGAGCGCTCCAAACACGGCGTTGGCGATGCGAAAACCTGTCAATCCCCGCGCCGCAACTGGCCCCGGCGGTAGCGGATTGACGATTGTCCCCTCTGGCGCGATGACGGTAATTGGGCGAAAATAGCCACCGTTGTTCGGCACGTCAGCCCCCATCAAGCAACGTACGCAAGCGTAGGTCGTCGATTGCGTGAATGAGAGCGGGCAGTTGATACCACCTCTAACCTGCGCCGATGAGCCGGTGAAGTCCGCAGTCAAGTGGTCGCCGCGAACCGTGATCGTGACCACAATCGGAATCGCATCCGGGTCAATGCCGTCGTCGTCGAGGTAGTCGGTGAACGCATAGACGCCGTCAGGCATCGCGGCAATCTCCGCCCGCGCCAATCGCTCGGCATAGTTGAGCAGTTCGGTGAAATAGACCGATAGTTGCTGCACGCCGTATTTGCCGAACAATCCTCGGACGCCCTGCTCACCGACATGCAGGCACGCCAATTCCGCCCGTAAATCGCCCAGGACCTGTCGCGGAATGCGTACGTTGCGAGCGATAAAGTCGAAGATGGTTTGATTTACTACGCCCGCGTCGTAGAGTTTCAGCAGCGGGATGCACAAGCCTTCCTGATAAAGTTCCGTTGCGTCACAGCCATTTCCGCCCGGCGTCTTGCCGCCGATATCGGTGTGATGGGCGATGCAAACGACGAAGCCCGCCGGCGATTCCTCATCGAGGAAAATGGGTTTGCAGAGATACATGTCGGGCAGGTGCGAGCCGCCTTCATACGGGTCGTTCGTGATGTAGATGTCGCCTTCACGCATCTCCCCGCCGAACTTAGCGATGACGGCGCGAGTGAATTCGGGCACCGAGCCGAGGTGTAGCGGCAGCGTTAAGCCCTGAGCGATGAGTTGCCCATTCGCATCACACACCGCCGCTGACAGATCCATTGAGTTTTTCAGGTTGGACGAATACGCCGTGCGGACCAGCGCCAATGCCATCTCGTCCACCAGCGCATCGAGCGCGTTCTTGATTAATTCTAATGTGATGGGGTCAAACCGATTCGTCATGCAATTCGCCTTTCTGCTTTACATTCGGAGAAATCATCGCAAGAATGCTGACCACAACGGGTATTAACGGGTTTCAATAACCACGTTTCCCCATTCATCCCGAGCGGCCGTGTAGTGCGGTGGGACGAGAATGGTTGTGTCGTACTCTTCGACGATGAGCGGTCCCTTTTGGGGTTTGCCTCCCAGCGCATTGCGGGAGAGAATTGGAACGTCCAGCCATCCAGCCTCCGCACCGAAGTAGCAACGACGATTCTGGAGTGGGGCTTGGGCTATGGGGACAGAATCTTGGGAATTTGAGATTTCAGATTTGGATGTTGGGATGAGAACAGTTAAGCGCAGATTGACCACCTCAATTGGGTCATCGGGCGCACTGTGCCCATAGGTTCGTTCGTGTTCAGCAGCAAAGCGTTCGCCCAATCTCCGAGAGAGCGCCGCGTCGCTCATATCCACGTTATCGAGTGACAGCGTCAGTTCGGACGATTGGCCGACGTAGCGAAGGTCAACCGCACGCTGCAAAACCGGGTTGACGTACCTCCTTCCTTCCCCCGCCAATTCGGCCTGCGCTGCAACTTCCATACGATGCAAAACTTCCGTTAAATCATCAACGTTGGTTTCGGTGAGCGAGCGTTTATAGGTCTGGAGTGAGTGGTGCGCGATGTCCGCAAATAGCAACCCGAACGCGCTGAAGAGTCCGGGTGAGGGCGGGATGAGGATGCGCTTCATACCGAGCGACTGTGCTAACTCCGTTGCGTGTAGGGGACCGTCGCCGCCGAAAGCGAACAGCACGAACTCGCGGGGGTCACGGCCACGCTCTAGGGAAACCGCCCGCGCCGCGCGTGCCATGTTCGCCACAGCAATGCGATGGATACCGTGAGCGGCGTCGGGCAGGTTGAGATTGATCGGCGCTGCAATTTTGTCGTGTAGCACTTGATGCGCCTTATCAGCGTTCAACGGCAAGGTACCGCCCGCGAGGTAGTTCGGATTGAGATAGCCAAGCACAAGATTTGCGTCGGTGAGCGTCGGTTCTTCGCCGCCCAGCGCATAGCAAGCGGGCCCAGGCGCGGCACCTGCACTTTGTGGCCCGACGCGCAGTGCCCCGCCCTTGTCTACACGAACAATACTTCCACCCCCCGCACCGACCTCGGCAATGTCAATGGCAGGCACGCGCAGGGGATACCCACCGCCTCGACTCAGACGGGTGCCAGCCGTGACGCCGCCACCAACCTGGTATTCGGGAGAGCGCATCACCCGACCATCCTCGATGAGTGACGCCTTTGCGGTGGTACCGCCCATGTCGAGCGTCAGGACGTTCGGGATGCCGGTGCGGTCTGCGAGGGTGAGCGATGCGATAACGCCCGCAGCCGGTCCCGACTCAATGATGTGAATCGGTCTGTCGGCAGCGGCGGCAGCGGACATCACACCGCCGTTGGATTGCATGATGTACAGCGGCAATCGGGGACTATCGAGTGTGTCCACCAGTTTTTCCGATAACGTCCGCAAGTATTGGCTGACGATGGGCTGGAGCGTCGCGTTGATGACGGTCGTACTGGTTCGCTCATACTCTTTGATTTCGGGCAGTACGTCGCAGGACAGCGAGACCGGAAGCTTCGGTGCCAGCTCGCGGACAAGTTCGCTCAATTGGCGTTCATGTGCCGGATTGGCATAGGCATTGATCAAGCAGATGGCCAGCGATTGAATCTCTTGGGCCAGGAGCCAGCGAATCACCTTCCGCGCCGCTTCGACATCCAGTGGGCGCACCACCTCGCCGTTTGCCCCGATCCGTTCGGGAACTTCGCGCCGCAAACGTCTTGGCACCAACGGCGGCGGCTTCTCCCACGTCAGGTCGTAGAGGCGTGGATAACGCAGCCGTCCAATCTCAAGGACGTCCCGAAAGCCTTCCGTCGTGATGAGCCCGGTCAAAGCCCCCTTGCGCTCCAGTATGGTATTGGTCGCCACTGTCGTGCCGTGCATCACTTCGGCAATCTGGCGTGGCAGTAGCGGTTCCAAACCGGATACGATACCCCGTGCGTAGTTGTCTGGCGTGGAGGGCACCTTCTGTGTCGTCACTGTGCCATCACTCCCTATCAGCACAATGTCGGTAAAGGTGCCGCCGATGTCAATGCCGAGGCGATGGGTCTCTTGTGTTGAGTTCATGTCAGAGGTTCCTCGTTCATCATCTCAGTGTTATCTTTATTACGACTGGGGTATAAAAGCATAACAAGCGTTCCCGCTTTTTTTAATCTTTCACCGTTGGCTCCTCGCAGAATGAGATCCCCTGTTAACATACGGTTAAGCTCCCGAACCTTTTTTCCATAAGTTGAAATCGCGGTTATTATGAACTGAGAAGAGCCCTTTATGACTGGCCCCTTAGAGCCGTCAATGACCGTAACCATATCTCCAACTTTCAAGTCTTCGTATGTACGTCCGCTCACCCGCCAGGTATCCCCATGAACCGGTAAGACCTTTTCAACTGCAAATACATCTTTTTTACGCATGGTTACCCCGCTAAATTCTGGACTGCATTTAAAAACCGTCGTGTCTGCGCAGCCGTTAGCCGTGGTGTCGCGCGAAGCGTAGCATCAACGGCTGCAGGTCCTCTGATACTTGCTGGAATGCTTATCCCCATTCTTTTGAGGATGTTCCTTGCTTGAGACGCGGTGATCGTCGTACTTGCCCTTCTAGCGAATTCCACCGGAAGTATATTTGTTCCTACTTCCTGTTCAAGTAGAAATGATTGACTATAGTTCCTCCATACATGCACTGGCCGTAGCTACTGAACTTCCACTTTTTGCGCTTGATCGGTTATCGCTCCTTGTTCATCACGCATCGGCTTTGGATTGTTCAGCTCATTGCTCCAAACTGGCGCAGACCAGTTCCTTGTCGTTCCGAGCGAACACATGCTTGTAAGCAAACGCGGGGTGTGACCAGCAAACGCCGCCGCGACGGTTCAACTGATCACGGGTGGGCTCGATCAGTTTCGCCCGGCTGATGATGTGAAGCCCTTCGGGAGATAGCGTGGTGATGAGCAGTTCGCCGCGTTCGTTGAACATCCAGACCTTATCATGATTGCCGACAAAATGGATGGTGCTCCAGCGAGCTTTGGGGACGGCAGAGAGATCTTCCCAGATACGGTCGCCGGTGCTGGCATCGAGGCACCGCAGTTCGCCATAGCTGTCCACACCATAGATATAATCGCCGAGACGGATTGGAGTGGAGATAATGGAGTGGAGCCCCTCCGTGCGCCGCTCATCAGGACCTTTGCGATGCCACATCTTTTCGACTGCGAGGCGATTGGGGTTGACCCGGAGCATGAGCAAACCGTCATAAAAGCTGGTGACGAAAAGTTGATCTTTATAAAAGACGGGTGTGGCAACGCCGATGATCATACGGCTGGGCGGAAAGGGGTGTTGCCAATAAAGCGCGCCGGTTTGCGGATTCAGTCCAACCACATTATCACCGGTCCAGCAGACGAGCACGCGCACCCCCGCCTGATTGATCACGATCGGGGCAGAATAGGAGGCGCGATCCGCCAGCGCCCTCCATTTTTCCTCGCCTGTTTTACGGTCGAAAGCAACGATACAGGCGTCGGGCGAACCGCCGATATGGACGATGAGCAGATCGCCTTCGATAAGTGGAGCGGCGGCGATACCCCATACCGGCATCTGGATGTTATATTCAGTGTTGAGCGCCCTTTTCCATTTGAGATTACCGCTCGCGGCGTCGAAGCAGTGGAGGTGTCCCATGCCCCCCAGCGTATAGGCAAGTCCGTCGTAGACGGTGACGGCAGCGCGTGGTCCGGCGGCGTATTGGACATTTCTATACTCGCAGTCGTAGGTGTAGGACCAGAGCTCGTCTCCGGTTTGCCAGTCGAAGCAGTGGACGCGCTCCACCTGTTTCGGCTTAGTGAGGCGGTCGGTCAGATAGACGCGACCATCGGCGACGGTCGGTCCGCTATACCCGCTTCCAACGGGGACCCGCCATCGGAGCGGGAGTTGAGGCTGTTCAAATTCTTCAATGACGCCGGTTTCGAGCCAGACGCCGTCGCGGTTTGGACCGCGCCACTGCGGCCAGTCGTCGGCGAGTGCGGGGATAGAGAGGAGTGCTGCGATTATCGTTAATAGGCCGGTTTGTACCCCCCGGCGGAGGATGTGAATCATAGTTTACCTCATCGTGAAGTCGTCGAATTAAAAATTCTGATTCTCGGCAATCTCTTTTCTGAGCGCAACGTCTGCGGTATTCATCAGGTCTATCCTTCCCTTGACAAGAGCGTTCCCACTTTCTGTAAAACCGCATCCACCGTCTCCGCCGGCAAAGGACATATCAACTCGGCATCTCTCGCCTGCCAGTCCATACTCTTGACTTGATCGGCAAGGATGACACCTGTGACCGCCAACCCCGCAGGGATGGCGACCTCAAAAGGATACCCTTTCACTTGATTGGTAATTGGGCAGAGAATCGCCAAACTTACCTTGCCGTTATACGCGCCCGGTGAAAGCACAGCGGCAGGGCAACGTCCGGCTTGCTCATGTCCGGCCTGTGGGTTGAAGTTAATCCATACCGCATCGCCACGCTGAGGAACATACTCCCCTGACGTTACCATACTTCACCGCCGACCGCCGCCCCGGTGTCGATTTCACCGTGCCGGTTCTGCTCAGTCACTTTCGCCAGAAGGTCTTCAAGCTGCAAGCCCGGTTGCCTCACAGGGGCGATGACTAACTTGCCATCTACAAGTGATAATTCGACGGGAGAATTGGGTTTTAGCCCGATTTCGGTGGCAAGTGGTTTCGGAATGCGCAGGGCTAAACTATTCCCCCATTTCTGCACACGGGTTTCCATATCTCTTCTCCTTGCGTAGATACAATGAAGATACATCAACCGGGTAGGGTTTGTCAAGGGCAATTTTACGCTTAGGAATGAGAATTTAATAACTCCTACATTTGTCATTCTGAGGAGCCCTGCGACGAAGAATCTCAGGACAAGAGACTCTTCGTCCCACGGGATCCTTCGAAGCTTAC
>JAPUIP010000641.1 GCA_027296925.1 Candidatus Poribacteria bacterium
CTGCCGGACATGGTTTTCACAGCCAATGCCGGACTGGTTTATGGGAGCCGAGCAATTTTGAGTAACTTTCGATACAACGAGCGTCAGGGCGAAGCCGAACATTTCCAGCGTTGGTTCGAGAAACATGGATATAGCGTCGAAATGTTGCCGACCAAGCACGCATTTGAAGGCGAGGGCGACGCGCTTTTTGTGGGAGACCATCTCTTCGTTGGTTACCGCTTTCGTACCGATGTCCACGCACACCGGTTGATTGGGGAGATGCTGGGACTTCAGGTGCTTTCGCTGCATTTGGTGGATGCCTATTTCTATCATCTGGATACCTGTTTCTGCTCACTTGGACCGGACGTAGCGGCCTACTACCCGCCGGCTTTCGATGCGTATGCCCAGCAAGTGCTGAAGGCTAACATCCCGCGACTGTTGGAAGTTTCTGAAGAAGACGCTCGGCGTTTTGCTGCCAATGCCGTTGTTGTGGGGAAGAACGTTATCATCAACGCCGGCTGCGATGCGTTTCAGCGAACCCTCGAAGCGGAAGGTTTCCGCGTCTATGCGGTAAACCTTTCTCAGTTTCTGCTGGCTGGCGGCAGCGCAAAGTGTTTGGTGCTGCATTTACCAGCACGCTCAGATAAAGGAGAAAACAGTCATGCAAATTCCAGAATTTAGAAACGAGTCAATCACCGATTGGTCCAAAAGTGAGAATCGGACGAGACAAGATGCAGCAATTGCCCAACTCGAAACACAGTTTGGGGTAGAATACCCGAACATTATTGATGGGATGCACGCTTTTTCAGCCGAAAAATTCAACACCCTGAACCCATCCCAACCCAACCAGATTGTTGGCGTCTTCCAGAATAGTACGGCTGATGACGTGGTCTTGGCACTTAAGGTGGCGGCGGACAAATTTGAGCAATGGCGTTGGACCTCACCTGCCGAGCGAGCAAACTATCTCTTCAGAGCCGCCGAGCTCATGCGCAGGCGTCGTTTTGAACTCAACGCGGCTCTCATTCTCGAAGTTGGCAAGTCATGGGGGGAAGCCGATGGGGATGTCGCCGAAGCCATCGATTTCTGTGAGTTCTACGGGCGCGAGATGTTGCGATACGCAAACCAAGCACCTGCCATCCAACTCCCCGGCGAGAAAGATGAACTCTGGTCTCTCCCCCTCGGCGTCGGCGTTATTATCCCACCGTGGAATTTTCCGCTGGCGATTCTGACCGGTATGACTGCGGCTTCGATTGTCACCGGCAATACGGTTGTATTGAAACCCGCGAGCGACTCGCCGTTTGTCGGCTTCAAGTTCATGGAAATCATGGAAGAAGCGGGACTCCCACCGGGGGTCATCAATTTGGTGACCGGCCCCGGCAGCACGGTTGGCGATACCCTTGTTAAACACCCGCAGACGCGATTTGTGGCATTCACCGGCTCAAAAGAGGTCGGGGTTCACATCTACGAAGAGGCAGCGAAAGTGCGTCCCGGACAGATTTGGCTCAAGCGCGTTATCGCGGAGATGGGCGGGAAAGACGCAATCATCGTGGACGCTGAAACCGACCTTGATGAGGCGGTCGAAGGGGTAGCCCTCTCGGCATTTGGCTTCCAAGGGCAGAAATGTTCCGCCTGCTCACGCGCAATTGTGGACGAAAAGGTTTATGACGAGTTTGTTGAAAAAGTGGTGAAACGGACTGAGTCAATCTCTGTGGGTCCGGCCAAAGCCTTTGACAACTTCATGGGCCCGGTGATTAACAAATGGGCGTTGGAAAAGATTCAGAGATACATCAAGGTGGGTCAAAAAGAGGGGGGACGCCTCGTGGTTGGTGGAACATCGGCGCCGGGAAAGGGATATTTCCTACCTCCAACCGTCATTGCCGACGTTCACCCGCAGGCAACCATCGCGCAAGAGGAGATCTTCGGGCCGGTGCTTGCCGTCATCAGAGCCAACGATTTCGACCATGCCCTTGAGATTGCCAACGGTACGGAGTTTGGACTGACAGGTGCGGTGTACACAAATAACCGGAACAAAATTGAAACGGCAAAATTGCAATTTCAGGTCGGCAACCTGTACGTCAACCGCAAGTGTACAGGGGCGATGGTCGGCGCACACCCCTGTGGGGGTTTCAATATGAGCGGCACCAACTCGAAAGCCGGGGGACGTGACTATTTGTCTCTGTTTATGCAGGCGAAATCGATTGCGGAGAAAATTGAGTAAACGGTTGGAGATTGCAAGGTCAGTGCGCTTTAGCAAATATGCGAGCAATGTTGGGTTAAATTCCCACCACCGTAACCGACCACAGTGAGCCTTACTCTAACTGGGTCGCTGGACGATTCAGAACAGGAGGTGAGGGTGCCATGAAGGATAAACGTGAATTCACAGAGAGCCAAGTTACCGGCGGGTGGAGAAACGACCATCCGAAATTTGAAGCCGACGCGACGTTTTTGTCGGTGGCGCCCACTGACGAATCGGGTGGTGATGGCGATGAAATCGAGGATTTGATTTCGTCCTTTAGACGATGCGGTGATATGCATCGGCTTGATGAAAGCGGCGGGTTTCTTTACAGACCTGCCCCAACATGGAAAGGATAGATGTTGTGTGCAAAAAGATCAATATCGCCAAATCAAGAAAGTTGCTGTGGCGGGTGCGGGAACAATACGGATTAAGCTGGAAATCCATCTCATGCGGCGTGCTGGATAGATCACCGGTCACGATGTGAAGGTCGTGAATCAACTCGTCCATGTCCTTGGTGGTGGGGAACTTTCCGTACCGCAGTTTGTGTCTGAGCCGTACCTTCTCGAGCGCAACGCTTTTCTCAGCCTTAGGGTTGTGGTAGAAGTGGAACAAAAAAACAGAGTACAACGTTTCGTAAGTTACGAATAATCGCAGTGGCAGAATGACGAAATTTCGGTGAATCAGAGGACATGAGACATAAATACGGCTCGCAGATAATCCCCCCAATTCGCGCCAAAGACAGACATAGACTGATGGCTGACACAAAGCGTATCCTTTGGCATCACATTTGCTCATATCATTGAGCAAGATGCACAACTCGACTTGAGAAAAGAAAACCAAACGCAAACCGTCCAGACACTCCGGACAAAATTGAAAGAGAAGGAGATTAATCATGTTCACGAGAAGTTTGACCCTCACCCTCAGTCTGTTGGTTATGACATTGGCTTTGAACACACTGGCTTCGGCCCAAATTGAACAAGTCACACTGCAGATGGACTCATTCTGTGGCAATGAATGTTTTCGTCATGTCAAAAAGATCATCACCTTTTATGAAAAACACCAAAGTCAGCACCCCTACCATGTGCGGCACGTTGACGGGATGGACGTCTTGATTGACCGAAAACACCAGAAGGTGGTCCTCTTCCCCGCCGCCACGGCGCGAGTGGACCTGTATGACCTGCGCCAAGAACTGCGAAATGCGAGGCGTGGGGCGCAACGTGGACGGGGAACCCAACCAAACTTACAGAAAATCGAAGTGGTCGTCAGAGGCAGCGTGGCGAATTATATCAAAACGTACTCTGGAGGCGTTTTGCACCCGCAGGTCGTATTGAGGGTCGAAGGGACAGACCAACGGTTTCTCTTGCGTAGAGGGAAACAACTCGACGCCCTCTTAGCCCTCGTGGCTGCCGACAATGAACCGGTGCGTATTTCTGGCAAAGTGTTGGCATTTCAGGAGAAGTATCTGCCCGTGCTGAAGATTTACGGATTCGAGGCGGTTCAAACTGGCGCACAAATTGGCAAAGCAGCGGTGAAATCCAATGGTCACACTCTCAGCCGAGTGCAAGCTTCTCGGCTTAAAACTGCCACTAAGGATGGCTAATTCCACAGGTTAATAGATGGGGGAGGGTCGCAGGAATAGGTGCTTCACCTGATGTGACCTCCCCATTCCCCATCAACCTGACCGAAGGAAGGGCTATGAATCCCAATTGCCTGCGGAGGATTTTATCATGAATTTCCAGAATCTGAATATCCCCGGATTGAGTTGGCTCCTCCGTGGCCCAATTGCGCTCTGGTCGCGTATCAACCCGATGGGGCGGATGCCATCCGATAAGCTGGGGAGTGAGATCGCGCGTGTAATTCAGACGCCCGGCCCCCAACGGGATGGGTTGACCGCCGGCATTTACATCCCATCGAATCCAGATGAGGCATTGGGCAGACTGGAGCGTGCTTTTGTGCTTTCGTACAAAGCTGAGGTGATTGCCAGCAAGATTAAAGCCGCGATTCAAGTGCGTCAACTCCCGAAAGACAGACCCGAACATCTTGTGGCACAGGCCCTGGAGATTGGGATGATCAGTCAGGAAGATGCGAAACTCATGCGAGAAGCCGAGGAAGCGCGCGATGACGCCATACAGGTTGATAGCTTCACTCAAGAAGAATACATGCCCGCGATGCCGACAACGCCGCGCAAATGAGCGGGGTCGCCTGGACAATCAAGCCCTTACAGGATCCTTCGAAGCTCCCCCTCAAAGTTCGGGGCAAGCTCCTCGAAGCTTACCTCGAAGCTTACTTCGAAGCTTACCTCGAAGCTTACTTCGAAGCTCAGCACAGGCGGCACAGGCGCGACAGGCAGGACAAGTACCCTAGCG
>JAPUIP010000642.1 GCA_027296925.1 Candidatus Poribacteria bacterium
CAGGCACACCCTCAGGCGGGTGCAAGCTCCTCTCAGCCGAGGGCAGGCTTTCCTTCGGTCGCTTACTTTGAAGCTTACCTCGAAGCACCACAGGCATCCTTCGAAGCTCAGGACAAGCTTCCTTCCAGTCGCTTACCTCGAAGCTCGGCACAGGCGCGACAGGCGGGATTCCATAACGGGCATTTCATCCTTCGAGGCCTGCCCTAGGGTGCGTAGTCCTGAGCCCCGAAGGGATAGGGCTCAGGACAAGTTTTCCCTTCGGTCACTACGCTCAGAGTGACAACGTGCCCGAGTTATTTGGACCCATTCCTTAGCTTCCAAACAGGAATTCTAACCCGGACCGGTCCAGGTCGCGGTGCCGATGGCGAAATATTTGTGGCTGAACGGCGGCTTGGTCCGGGAAGCATACCAGATGCGCCAGGCGCCGTTAGAGAGACGTATGACGGACTGACTCGTGGTATAGTGGGATTCCCAGTGCCGAGATTCATCGGGGCCGAACACCGGGTTGGTTGGGTTTTTCTGCCAATGGATACCATCCGGACTGATGGCGAACCCCAGTGCCGTTTTCGACGGACCATCGTAGCTGCCGTACCACATCATATACATGCCGTCCGCCTTGAGGACGGTGGGATAAAAGAGGCGCTGGTTTTCCCAATCCTGATCGAGTTGAAGGACCGATTGCTCGGTGACTTTCCAGTTGCGGCCATCAACGCTACGCGCATATCGAATCGACCAGGGCTCGGCGGCAACATCGGTGTACCACATGTGATAGATATCGCCCTCCTTGATAATCGTCGGCGCGTAGATGTCCTCTAACTGAGCTGTTGATGGCTGTGTCCAAGCCAGACCATCCCGGCTCGTAGCTTCATGAAGCGTGTGAAAACCGTTTGCAGACGGAAAATCGGTGGAAGAAAACCACATGCGGAAGCAGCCGTCTTCGCGACAGACCAAGCCATCCGGTTGTCGGAGAAACGTCGGCGTCAAAACCGAGTGCCGGTCATCACCAAATGCATAAACCGGTGATGCCGGATGCTTTTTGAAATGGACGCCGTCGGTGCTGGTGGCCAGCCCAAGGGCGAAAACCCGGTCAGCGACCTTTCCCCGCGAGCCGCAATACCACATGAAGTAACGTCCGTTTTCAAATGCAACACACGGTGCAAAGATGTGCATGTCATCAAATGCGCCTGCTGCACCCAGCGACACGCACGGTCCGTCGCTATCGCGCTTCCAGTGTTGTGGCGCAAGCCATTTTTTCATTGCACTTGTCATACCCGATTCACCTCTGTTACGCATCGCAGCCTCGGTCATCCTCATCCCGCATTCAATTGGGATTTTCCCTGCGCTCAAACTTGTGGCACGTATCCCCTTTGTACATTGTACGCCACAGCCTTCGGGAAGTGTTCCGCTAAATGCGCGAGAACTTCCTCAATCGGAGATTCGCAACTCAGGTTGGGAAACGGGAACTCACCTGTCTCCCGGAACAGGGCGCCGTTGCGTGCGTGGAAGTCTCCCCGTCGGTCCATGAACTGTCCCCAGTGTCCCATGGTGTACCGAACATCCGGTCTCGGCTGTGCACTCTGGTTCCAGCGTTCCGGGAAAAGTGCCTGAAACGGCGGTGCAGAGTTCAACCAGCTTCCGCAACGAACCACCTCGATATCGGGCCGCCTCACCAGAGAGTCGTGGAGCAACCGGATCAGTGACACCGCAAAGGGGATGTGCATATCGCTCAACGGCGATCTGGGTTGGTAGAGGTTGGCGATGTGGATGTTGAGCCGATTGCCATTATAGTCGTAATCCCAGCACTCGTAGGGGCGGTCTTCCAGGGATGGCAGTGGGTTGCCCTCCTGTATGAGACGCGCCTTCAAGTAGGGCCACAACAGGTCTAACCCCGCCGCCTCAAGTTGTTCGGTAGAAGGCGCATCCACATGATAGTCGAAGACCGCTCGAAGCCGGGCCAGGATGTCTGCCCACTCCGGACCGACATCCTCGCCGGACGGATGGCGCTTCCCGTCGTACAGAGACGTATTCCGGTAGATATTTACCCGTCCGTTTACGAGCCGCTCAAAGTCACGTTCACCCTCACAGAGACGCTTATGAACGAACCAGAGGCTGAGCTTGGTGAATTCGCTCACGTAGTTGACCCGTATCGGATCGAGTTGCGACATGGACATGCCTCCCAACTGGATGCCCTCAAAGTCCGAGGATGCGCGCCACAGTTCCCCCCATGATCATCCCCAAGTCTTCCGCGGTCAGGAAACCGCAGTATTTCTCGATCCACTCGCGTGACTGACGGTAGGTGCAGAAACGATTCTGGAATGGCATGTCCGTCCCCCAAAGCAGGTGGTCAGCACCGATACGCTCGACCATCGCCTCCAGCGTCGGCCAGACTTCCCGATACGGAAAATCGAAGATGTCACCCAGCCGGACAGGGAAGCAGACTTCCAGGTTGAGATTCGGATTCTGGAACGGCTCCCAGATCGCTTCTGGCAGCGTAATCCCATCCCCATCCAGAAACGCCCGCCAGGGAAAGCCGTGCGTAATGCTGCACACCGTGTCCGGGTAGCGTTCCATCCATCGCATCAAAATCTGCAGTTCATTAAGGTATCCCTCTCGCTGCTCGGCGTCGGAGAGTGTGCGGGACTCCGCCTCCGGCCCCGTACCGAGGGTGAAGAACATGGGAACGTTTAGGGCTGTGGCCGCCTCCCAGAATGGCCGATACACGCCATCATCCCAGGGCTTGGGGCTCACCATGTAAGTCAGCGGATTGAACTTGATCGCGTGCAGTCCGTGCGTGGTGATCGCTGTGGTGACCTCGTCGATCATGGCGTCCGTTTCACTGCCGATGCGCCATTCATCCACAGACACCATCGAGCGAAGTCGATCCGGGAACAGCGCCACGCATTCCGTCTGATAGGCATTATCCCGGCCCAGCATGTGATTCGTGTGGAGTAACGCCATATCCACACCGGCGTAATCCATCTCACCGTTCAAACTGAAGGGCGTGAATTCGCAGCTTCGTAAATTCGGTGGATAGAAATGTTTCGTGTATTCCTCACCCTCGTAATTCCAGACGACCCGGCCCCGCGCGTGATTGACACGAAAGTTCACATCCGGGAGTCGGGATAAAGCGCGGCGACCTTCGGGGGCGAGGACATCAGATCTGCCAGGCGCACGGTCTCGAATACGGAACGCCGGCTGATGGTGCACCGCATGCGCCGCCTGCACCCACTTGAGGTGTTCCTCACTGCTCGCATACCCGCGTGGGCTGTCGGCAGGTTCAAAGCAATAGGCGTGGGAGTCAATAATCATAGAACCTTCCTTTCTTCGACGTCGATTGTTTGACGGGTTCGGCCCCCGGCCGGTTGTTCATACTCGGTTCCAAACACATCCAGATTTCCACACGCGCCGACGACGACGCCGACCACCGGGGCGTCCGTGGCCCCTTTTACGAAAGTCGATGACAATGGGAGCGCAGTTGGAAAGGGCGGAACAGCACAGATGCAATCGCCGGCGCCGGAGACCACCTACATCGTTTTCTTCTTTTGCGAACCGGTGGGGTGGTAGTAGGGCTCCAGCAGCAGGTGCGATTTGTCCGGATCGTCTGCCGTGCGAGCCAGCAAGCCGGCTGAAGGTTCGCAGCCGGGGCAGTTGACCATATAAGAGGGACCGTACTGATACGATAACCAGGCTTGCATTCGGCGGGCCGGCGGTTTGAACGCATGCGATAGGTTTTCAGTGAATAAGACGCCGGCGCCGGCCTGTAGCGGAATCTCGCGTAGCGATGGGATTGCGTTCAGATCTGTGTCCGCGTAAGGGTGCGGCAGATTTGCCTTGTGGCTGGCGGGGATGGCGCAAAAGACACCGTCGCCATTGGCGGTATCACACAACGCAATCAGGCAGGTGATCATCAGGCAGCGGAACTGACCGTCGCCAAAGCAGCGATAGCGAGCGTAGCGTCTTGGGTCGGCGCGACCACCCTGGGTGAGCGGGGTGTGAGCTCCGGGCGTTCTGAGAATTCCCCGTGAACCAACCAGACGGTACTGGTTACCCCAGATGAACGCCTGCACATACTCAATGACACGCGGGAGTGCCATAGCGTCCTCGACCGTGCCCCCACCTTCAATGATGTTGATGAGCTCCTTCTCGGCTGGGCTGCGTGACAAAACCGTCATGTTTTCCGTGCTCGCCGCTGCTACGCTGGAGAGGGTGTCCCGCGCCTGCGCAACCTGATCCGGCGTCAGCAGGTCTTCCAGCACCAAATAGCCAGCGATGTCGAAGAAATGCTTATCTTCAAAGGGGATGTCGGACTCACCGATACCAGTCTGCAAATCAAAGACATCTGCTTCCGTAGGGCGTTTGATGCGATTCATCTTTCCAGCTCCGGAATCTCGCGCGGTGTTAGTGTGCATCCGCTCCGACGACAGGGGCGGCAAACGGGGAGGGACCCTGGATGAGCTCAAGCCGGCGGCGGTTGGCGCGTTTCTCAAAACCCTCGGCTGTCATCGCCAAATCGTGCCAGGCGCAGTGAAACGCCGGCGCATAGGAATAAAACAGTGTGCGTCGTACCTTCAAGCTACGGTTTTCTACCGCACCGTGAGAGAGGTCTTCCGAGAAGATGACCGCGTCTCCGGCTTTGCACGGTAGCGGCTGCACAAGTGGATGACCGGGGTCGGGAACCTGCCCCACTAGCGGGTTCGTAAAGTTGCTCTTGTGGCTGCCGGGGATGACCGCGAAGCAACCGTCTTCGACATCAACATCCGTGAGCGCGTAGCCAATCTTCGCGCTTACACACTTGAATTCGCCGTCCTGAAACGCGTACTCGCTGTAGGGAAGCAACTCCGCGTAGCCGTGGTGGAACCGAAACGCGCCTCCGCTGTTGCGCGACATGAAACTGGCTGCATCCAGTCGGCAGGGCTCGCCGATCATCTGCTCGATGTAGGGAAGCGTATGTGACCAGTCGATCAGCTCCTCGAATGGGCCGCCGTAGCGAAGGACTTCGCAATCGTAATCGCCCAGGTCGCCTGCTGAAGGGGTGCCCACTTTTGCATAGACGTTGTCGGGTTCGCGGTACTTTCTGGCAGCGCCCAATGCCACCACCTCGTCGCGGCTGAGCGTCTCAAGGTGGTCGATGGTTTCGTTGAGCCGATGACACATGTCAGGAGACAGAACGCCTCGCAGGACTAAATATCCTTGCACATCAAACAGGTATCTTTCTTCCGGTGTCATTATGGTGCACTCCTATGTTTGGGTTGCCGGGAGTTCGTCAAAACGCTCCGGGAGCATTGTGTGGCAATTATACATCCGCACGGATAACTTCTTCAAGGAATAAATTCATGCGCGATAGCCCGCTTTGCAGTTGGGCCGGACCTGGAACGTCTATTGCACAAATCGCCGTCTTGCTACATAAACCCTCGGCTGAGAGGGGCTTCGCAAAGCATGAGAGCGGCCCGTGTCAACTATCTTTCTGACTATTCAGAGTCCCAACAACCGGCGGGCGTTTCCGCCCAAAATCTGCCGCTTGGCATCATCAGAAATACGTGCGGTGATAATCTTGCCAAGCTGAGGGCGAGGGTCCATCAAGGTGGTATCCGAGCCGAACAGTACCCGGTCGGCGCCAGCCTCATTCACCAACTGCTCGATCACCCCCGGTGTGCGATAGGTCGAGCACGTTTCGAGGTAGACGTTGGGGTGGGCCTGTGCCGCAGCGATGGCCTCAGCTCGGGGTTCAGCGGTGTTGCCGGAATGCCCGGCGACAAATTTCGCGTTCGGATACCGCGGTGCGATCTCTGCCAGATACCGGGGGCGGCTTAGCACGCCGCCATTGGTATGAAAGAGGACCGCCAGCCCCCGCTCGTCCGCAAATTCATAGATGGGATGCCACTGCGGTTGGTTGAACGGCCAGGGCGTGTAAGGCGGATAGAGCTTGATGGCGGGAAATTTCAGTTCGTCAATCGCCCGGGTTAACTCCGGTATCATGCGCTCTGGCATCATGGGAGATACGTAAGCAAAGCCGATAAAGCGATCCGGATATTGCGCCACAAAACGAGCGAGCAGATCGTTGCCGGTCGTGCCGTCAGGGTGAAAGATATTGAAAAGACAGGATTTGTCGATTCCGGCAGAGTCCATGGCGTGGAGCATCAGATCTGGATCATCTTTCATGCCGAGTGGGTCCCAGCGGCCGACATGCCCGTGAAAGTCGATGACTTGCGTGCCGTCAATCATTGTGTTCCTCCTTGTAAAATATGCTCAAGATTGCCAGCGCAAACCGACGCGAGTTCGGCGTCACTCAGGTTGGTATGATGCAGATAAAACAGCATCGGCCCCATCGCATAGCGCGAATACCACGAACCATAGACCAATCGCTCCGCGCCAAACTCGTCGCGCAGGGCTTCGATTTCGCAAATCGGTTCGTAGCGACTCAACTCCAGGTGGGCGTTGGGCAACGCGGTTAAAACTGGCCGAACCCACAGGGCATGGACATAATGCGCTCCCACCAGGACCGATACCAGATCGGGGTAAGCTTGAAGTGTGGTGACCAGGTCGTCGGCATCAGCGTCCAACAGGGGAATCCAGACGGGAATACGCGATTCACTCAGCCAGGAAAGTAGGGTATTGTAAGCCCAGGGGCGGAAGGGCAAGTCCCGCTGCCCGGTATCGAACAGTCGCACGCAGTCGACTCTCCCTTCGGCGTGAAGTGACTGAATCTGGCTGAGCGAGTCGGCTGTGGGCATGACCATCCACTGGGGATAGGTGCGCCCGTCGTCGCCCAGCCACGCTTCCAGATAGTTGTTGCCGTCAATCGGGCTGATATTTTCAGCTTGCGCGTGGTAGATGAGCGCCCGCTCTACCCCATGCCGATCTAGTTCCGCCAACAACTCGTCCCGGTTGCGGTAGGGGGCTGGTTCATCTCGTAAATCGCCAACCCGAAGGTTCGCATCAAAAACGGGTACTCTCGGTTTGAAATTGAGTGATGTCATAAGGTCTCCTAAACCGATATTTTTTGCTCCGTTGTCAGTGAAACGCATTACGCGCCACGTCGCTCCGCGAGTAGACTCCCATACCCTTCTGTCGTTTCCTGGCAACCCAACGCCCGCAGGCACCCCCAGCATGTCGCTAAGTTGCTGGAGACCACGGGCACACCCAGTTCGTCCTCTAGCTGCGCCAGCACATCAATCGTTCGCAGGTTCGTGCAACTGATAAACAGTCCGTCCGCGTCGTCCCGCCAGCCGCGCCGGGCAAAATCGTAAGTCTCTTGCGGTGTCACCTTGCCAATGCTGAACGCATCGACGATACCCATGCCGGCTATCGCGAGAACTTCGATTCCTTCGTCCTCCAAAAAGCGCTGCTCGAGCACATTGAGTTCGTCCGGGTAAGGTGTGGCGACCACAACGCGACGCACACCGAGCGTCCCCAACGCCGCAGCGACGGCACCCGATGTCGTCACCGCCTTCGCCCCACCGACGCGTTCAATGCGGTCGCGCAGTTCGATTTCACCTTCGACGCCCTGCACAAAACTGCTGGCGGTACACGCGAAAGCAATCACGTCCATGTGGGCGCTTCCGAGTTCATCCGCGGCGCGTTCGACGTGCTGAAGCATCGCCTTAGAATCATCGACATCCGACCGGCTGTTGCGCATACGTGCCGCGTAGACGTTGATGCCCTCCGGCACCAGTTGACTGAACTCCGGTTCAACCACGGTATTGACTGATGGCACTAACAAGCCAATCCGTCCATTCTGTCCATACATGACCATCACCTCTCGTGTGTTGGATTCACCAACATTTAACTGGAGTTGTTCCTTTTAAGCGAACTTCGGAAGTGTAGGTCGGGTATGACGCAGTCTACCCGACGAATCTCAGTCGGGTAGGCGCTGTCATACCCCATTAGGATCAGGTTAAGCAGGCTGCTGTGCCAAATACTGAGATACCGACCGTTTCAACGGTCGGAGTGTCATGACTCCCTCCCGCCGCCGAGTTCAGTCGGTGGCGAGTTTGGCAACGATGGATTGAAATCCATCGTGGGAGTCCCCTGATGAAGCGCCGACCACTGAAGTGGTCGGTATCAAGCGATTTCGCGATTTTTACTCTTAACCTGATCCCAATGGGGTAGGCGTTGCCATACCCGACCTACGTGAATTCGG
>JAPUIP010000643.1 GCA_027296925.1 Candidatus Poribacteria bacterium
AAAACGCTTAAAGTGGAAGGTGTTTTTTGGACCTTACTTATGATGGCAGAATTTGTCCCATGAAAATGCTCATCGGGACTATAGGACAATAATGACCGAACACGAATTTGAAAGTTCGGACATCTTGTCCATCGCTTCAACCCGTCAATTACTGACCAGAGATTCTTGCGACTTTGATCTTATCGTCTCGTTGTCCCATGGTCACATTGTCCCTGAGCATTTTCATCCCGCTCATACGACGGATGTCAGTTGACATCTCGACGCAGTTACCACGCTGGAAATGTCAGTGACAAAGTCACCCTAATTTGACTTTGGTAAATGGTAATCCCCAATTTCAGACCCCCGGTGTCCTGTCAATCCTCCCAAACCCCGATCCATCGGGGATACCGGGGGGGGTCAACGCGAAACGGACCGGGGGCAATCGTGCCAGACAACCGGGGTCGGCTTGAATCTTTCAGTTCCCGCAAACAGCCTATGAAGTTTACCAAAGTCAAGCTAAGGTAATTATTCAATGCTCTCGTCATCTTCGACCTCAAGATGGCCAGGCCAGGCGTAATTGACCAGCAGCGCCATCAATACAGAAGCCACAGCGCAAAAGCCGATATGGTAGAGCAATCCGACCGGTAAGCCAAGTATTCGCTTCGGAGTGTTCCAGAACCAGAGATCGTTGTGCAGCAAAAACAACACGAACAGTGCAAAATAAAGCCCCCAACGTGCGAAAGTTCCTTTCATTGTGTACCTCCGCAGCCTCAGCCCATAGCAGTGTCGGGATACACCGTCAACGCCTGGAACCACCGTTTGAGATCGACGATACGTTTTTCCGGGCCGCCGGAGACTTCGAGAGGACGGCCCCGTGTGTCTATCACCAAACCCACTACACCGCCCTCAACTTCCGCTTCGACTGGCTGCCCCCGTCCGGCACCCATGTCGAAACGGCGATCGGGTTGGATGCGGACTCTGGTTTTCTCCCCGACATCAAGCGGATACAAGCGCAAGTTCCCAGATGGAACGGCTTCGGATAACTCGCCTTTACCGGGGAGATTTGCTGTGATGGTTACGCACGTCTCACCGGGTTTGCCGACTCCAATGGGGGCAATACAGGTTCCCAGATGGATGAGGCAATCGCGCTCAAAAACCTGTGTGGCCGCGGCTTCGTTGACCTGCGCCAGCACGCCGAGTTGCGGCATCATAAAAATGCTATCGACAGCGAGGTGGGTAACTCCCTCAGGCTGAAAGGCGTCGATCATCATCAACATAGACTGATGCCGACGTGGCGCATGGGAAAGTACACCACCGCTGCCAACAATCAGATCCAACGATAACATATTGACAAGTGTGCCGCCTCCGGCCGATTGAGCGAAAGCTTCGGAGATGGTGCGTTGTTGCTGAACGCCACGCAGTTCAACCGCAAGTTGCTTGTGCTGCTCAAACGCCAATCGCAAGGCTTCGCGGGCAATCGCTTGCTCGATGATCAGTTCCTCAAGGATCTGTGGAATCGTCGTTGGACGAATCATCTTGTTCTTGATCCGATTTCCAAGGTCGCTGATCTCCATATCGAAGGGCACCCAGCGCAAGATGTTGTCTACCCCGGTCTCTACCAAAACGTTGGAGATGCTGTAGCTCATCCCCAGATTGGCGCTCACCGTGCGGTTGAAGATCGACTCGCCTTCCTGATTTCTGAAAACCGAGAACACGTCAGTCGTAGCGCCGCCGATATCCACGCCGACCACCTGAATGTCCTGCTGTGCCGCGATGGTTTGGATAATCGCCCCGACCGCGCCGGGTGTCGGCATAATCGGCGCATCCGTCCAGGAGATCAGTTTCTTGTAGCCCGGCGCATGCGCCATGACGTGCTCCAGGAACTGGTTTTGGATCTTCAGCCGAGTCGGCATTAGATTCTCGCGCTCCAACACAGGGCGCAAATTATCGACAACTTCCAGTGCCATTTTATCGCCAAGCTGCTCACGCACAATCTCGCGGGCATCCTTGTTTCCGGCAAAGATCACCGGGAGTTCGTAGCTCACCCCCAGACGCGGTCTTGGGTTTGCTGCGGCGATCACCTCCGCCAATTCCGCAACGTGAGTGGTCGTACCGCCATCGACACCACCGGAGAGGAGAAGCATGTCGGGACGGAGATGGCGGATGCGTTCGATCTTCTCATGGGGCAACCGCTTATCGTTCGAAGCGATCACGTCCATGACAATCGCGCCCGCGCCCAGTGCCGCCCGTTCCGCGCTCTCAGCCGTGAGATTGCGCACGACGCCCGCAACCATCATCTGCAGACCACCGCCGGCGCTGCTGGTTGAAATATACAGATCGACGCCTTCATCTCCATTTTGCGGTTTGATAATCTGCGCATCCCGCAAGAGCTTGCGTCCGGCAAGCTCCTCGACCTCCGTAATCGCATTGATCACGCCAGCCGTGACATCCTCAACCGGCGCCTCAACTGTCGTTGGCGCCTCGCCACGAACCACAAGATGGTATTCGTCTCCCTGCTTTTCGATGAGAATCGCTTTTGTGGTCGTGCTACCGCAATCTGTCGCAAGAATTGAGCGAACCTCCGACATACTATTTTTTCTCCTCTCCGTCCAGTTTCTCGATCAGTTGAATCAGCAATTCAACGTTTTCGTCCCTTTCGATAATTAAGGCAAATTTCTGGTATTCAGCGGTGTTACAGATGGATTGCAGGAACGGGTTAAGTGCAATAAGTATCTGACTGCCGATGAAATTGATCGGTTTACAGATCTCCAGGAATAAAATCGCCGGCACAGTCAACCGGCGCTTCACAATCTGCTGCGCAACCTTCGTAAGAAGCGCGTCCTGCTCGTCTCGGGGAATTTCATCAAGGATGAGCGGGGGATTCGTGTTTCCCTCTAACATGGCTCGTTTAGGTCGTTTGGAAGCGAAGCTCCAACTTAATCAGCGCCTGCGCCGGCGATAGATCTATCGGTTCGAATACTTTTCGCGATGAGCGCTACGATTAAAATGAGAAAGCCCGCGCCCGTCGTCAGGAGGGCAAATATCCAGTGATGTCCAGCCGATATG
>JAPUIP010000644.1 GCA_027296925.1 Candidatus Poribacteria bacterium
GAGAAGGGGAACTGCTGGATTTGGGTGTGGAGCACGAAATTGTCGAGAAAAGCGGTTCGCTTTTCCGCATGAAGCGTGTCCTCCGGCTCCGGAATCTGGATGTGATGTGTCACGAGGATGCCACCGCCCAGTACCTCCATGACATCAACCGCTTGGCGGTAGGCAGTGAGCGTCTTTTCCCGCTCTGTGGCGTCGAGCGTGGCGAGATCAAAA
This sequence comes from Candidatus Poribacteria bacterium, assembly GCA_027296925.1. Lineage (GTDB taxonomy): Bacteria > Poribacteria > WGA-4E > WGA-4E > PCPOR2b > JAPUIP01. The sequence continues at coordinate 214 of JAPUIP010000644.1, forward strand.
TCACTGTCGAACTGCTCCAGATGGATGTGAAGCGAGTTGAGATGTAACGTCAGATCTGTCATCGCTAAACGCAGCGCTGTAAACGCTTCAAGCGCTGTGTACGAAAATTCAGGGTGATAATCCGTCAATTCTAGCGATTCAATCCCGGCTTGCTGGAACTCGTGAAAGAGTGTCCAGTTGAGTGGTCGGTCACGATGCAGCAACGTAGAAGCACCTATTTTCATGGTGGATTTTCCTTTCTCGACAAGCTGTTATTTCTGGATGATTTGACGGCCTTCTGGTAAACTTTTCACAAGAACTAAAATCTTTCAAAGTTTTTGAACCATCTTCATTCGGAGGGAACATGCAGAAGATTATACTCGATACAGATATTGGTGATGATATTGATGATGCGCTTGCGTTGACCTTTGCCATCTTGAGCGGAAAAATCGAACTGCTCGGCGTGACAACCGTTTTTCGGAATGCTCAACAGCGCGCAGAACTCGCATGCTGTGTGCTACATGCGTTAGGTCGAACGGATATTCCGGTCTATGCGGGAATCGGCAAGACGATTCTCCAATCGATTCCGGATTGGGAAAAGGTTGCAGCCAGCCATCGGCCGCGCCAGATGGAAATCTTGACAAAGCAACAACCATCAATCCAACCACAAGCCGGTCGCGCCGTGGATTTTATCATCGACACGGTGATGTCCGGTGACGGAGATATCACGCTCGTTCCTATCGGCCCTTTAACGAACATTGCTGCGGCGTTCACCGTCGAGCCGCGTTTGGCGCAGAAAGCAAAGATTTGCATGATGGGCGGCGCGACAGATCGAGTGCGCCCGGAGTGGAATGCGCTTTGTGACCCTGAAGCCACGCGGATGGTCTTCGGCACCGGGGTGCCGATCACGATGGTCGGGCTTGATGTCACGACAAAGTGTGTCTTGCGCGACGATCAGGTGAAAGCAATTGGCGCCGTGGATCGCCCGATTAACCAGATCTGCTTTGAACTGATCCATTTGTGGAGCGGGGATAACCCGGAGCCGCGTCCAACGCTTCATGATCCGTTGGCGGTAGCGATGCTGATTGATCCGGACTTCTGTGAGAAACGCGACATGTGCATCGAAGTTGAAACACGCGCAGATCATTTACGCGGAGCGACCGTTCCCATGTCCGGGGATGCGAACGCTTCCGTCTGCGTTTCCGTCGACGCGGATCGATTTATGGATTATTTCGTCAAGACTTTGATTACCTGACAGCAGCACAACAGAGATACAGCCTAAATGCGACTTCCATCTCACGCTTCACGCCTTACCGTCGTCGGTCCCGCTCTTGATAAAGCAGTTCCATCAGTTTCGGCACATCCGGATGATTCGGCTCTAAGCGCATGACTTCCTCGCCTTCGGCAATTGCGGCGTCAAGCATTCCCACCTTGTAATATGCCCAACCGAGTGCGGCGTGGATAATCGCGGCATCTGGGTCCAAACGCAACGCCTGCTGATACTGCTCGATCGCTTTGTGATACTTCTTTTTCTTGAGGTAGACGTTCCCCTGCTTAAAATACGAATTCCCGTCGTCTATCGCCTGCCGCGCCCCTGTCGATTCAGATTGGTATGCTGCGCCACAACCAATGAGAAGTAAAGCCAAAACCCAGATGGTAGATCTGTACCCCAGCCTCATCATAACCTCCTATCTTTTCCAAATAAGATAGCATCGTCAATGCCTTCTGTCAATGCTAATTTCCTTCAATGTTGGCTTGTGTTTTCCACAGACTTATGATATTATACTCCCAATCATTGATGAGTCAAACATGGGTTGTGGAGCATCTTAAACTTTCATGAGGAGTAAAGTACAGTGGGAAAGATTAATACATTGGTGTTTGCGGGTGGGGCGGTTCACGATTGGAAAGGGTGTAGCGAAGCAATCATCGATGCGCTCTCACAAAACGATGCGTTTGAGATTACGAAGGTGGAGGAGGACCTCGATGCATTGGTCGCCCCCAATCTCGATCCTTACGATCTGATCGTCTTCTATTACACCATTGGGGAGATCACGGACGCGCAGAAGAACGGACTGCTGAACCATATCGCTTCAGGCAAGGGTTATGTAGGTGTCCATTCCGCAGCCGATTCGTTTCGGGAGTGTCCGGAGTATCGAGCGATGGTTGGCGGACATTTCGTTACCCATCCCCACTATCGGGAGTATCAGGTCAATATTGCGGATGCAGAGCACCCAATCACCGAAGGGCTCGTCGAGTTTATGGTGACGGATGAGCAGTATATCCTTGACTACGACCCGCGTGTAGATGTGCTTGCCTCTGCGTTGTGGAAAGGCTCCGCCATGCCTGTTGTATGGACGAAGAACTGGGGCAAAGGTCGCGTATTTTATCTCGCTTTGGGACACGATGCCAAGGCGTGTCGGCACGAGATGTTCCCAATACTCCTGCAACGTGGTGCGCTCTGGGCGGGGACGTTGATCGAATAAGCGAATCTGCGAGATTTCTGCCAGGGTAGGAGGTGAAAACGAACATGAAGTCGATTGCAGTTTTCAATAACAAGGGCGGGGTGGGAAAAACCACCTTAACATATCACCTGGGGTATGCACTCGCTGAGTTGGGCTATAAGACCCTTCTCGTTGATTTAGACCCTCAGTCCAATCTGACGCTATACGGCTTGACGCCAGAGGAACTGCACGAGGTCTGGCAGACTGAGGATGCTTTTATAGATGACTTCGTTCAAGCGCGAACGCAAACGCATCCTGATCTGTTCAAGCGTGTCGTAACTGATGTTCGTTCGATCCATTTCCTCTTAAAACCGACGGAGGATGGGACGGATAATCCGCCGTATCTCTCAAAGCCGCTTTCACTTCACAAAAATCTTGAGATGATTCCGGGACGGCTTTCGATACATATGTTTGAAGACAAAATCGCGAGTCTGTGGAACAGCGTCTATGGCGGAGACCCTCAAGCAATTCGCACCGTAACGAAAATACGAAGTCTTTTCCTGGAATACGCTGGAAGGGATTTGTACGACTTTGTTGTAATTGATACATCACCAAGTCTCGGGATACTCAACAAGGTCATCATATCTACTGTGGATGGCGTCCTTATTCCCTGCATGCCCGATATGTTTTCCCTTTATGGCATACAGAACATTGGGAAAGCCCTCAAACGCTGGAAGAAAGATTTTGATACAATTTTTAACCTGCTCTCCGATGCAAAGTTAAGCTACTTTCCCAAGAGTTTCGTTAGGTTCTTGGGCTTTACTATTTTTAATGCGAGAAAATACACGACGTCGGCGAATAACTGGGACTTAGCTCAGGCACACTACATCTACGCCAAACAGATTCCTGCAACCATTCGGGAGCATATCCAGCCAGAGCACTGGCAACACCTTAGCGAAGGACAATTGGAACAGCCGATTGGTGGTACAGCCGTCATGCACTCGTATTCAACACGTCCGAATATGG
>JAPUIP010000645.1 GCA_027296925.1 Candidatus Poribacteria bacterium
TTTCGATGTCATCGCTTGATGCAATGTTAGTTAATTTCACCCTTCAGGGAGACCAGAGTGCCTTTGCCCGCTTGATGGAGCGGTACCGACCCGGCTTGTTGAACATGGCATTGTCGCAGGTTGGCAATCTGTCCGAGACAGAAGATCTCGTCCAGGAGGCATTTATCCAGGGCTATCAGTACCTGGCGACGCTGCAAAATCGAGAGAAATTTGCCGGGTGGATGTACAGTATCACCCGCAACCTCTGCTACGCCTCACTGCGGAAACGCCGCCTGACGCTACAATCGATAGAAGCATCAGATGCCGCTGGCGTATCCGACGAATCCGCGACGCCAGATTCACTCGTCGAAGGGCGTGAACTCTCCGAATCCATCGTCAAGGCTGTGGCGACACTCTCTGATAAAAACCAGCGGGTGTTCTTGCTCTATCTGGAAGGGTGGTCGTACCGAAATATTGCGACAACGCTCGATCTCTCCACATCAACCGTTTCGGGAAGAGTACAACAGGCAAAACGCCAGGTGAAAACAAATCTCTTGAAAGATGCGCGTTTTGCCGCCAGTCCCGGACCGTTGCAGATTGAGCGAGGATACCTCAGAGAGGAGATTTTCAGAATGTCAGAGGAAATTTTGAAGCCCAAACCGTTGCGACGCCGGATTTTTGGTATTGAAACGACATATGATTTACAGATTGAAACGGCGGCGGGGAAAACCCTATCGAGAGAAGATGCCGTTATGTACCTCTTCCGCGAGATTATTTCGGATCGGATGCATCCGGATGTGTTTTTGGAAAATGGCGCTCGGCTTTATCCGAATCATCGGCAAAGAAGATTCGATCCGATGCGTTGGCGGAGGGCATCTCCGTTTACAAAAATTGCTCTGGAACATACGGTTGCCACGAAAACTATCTGATGAGCAGCCGTGTGAGCGACGAGCAGCTTTCCGCGCAACTTGTCCCCTTCCTGGTCACACGCCAGATTTTTGCGGGGTCGGGGCAAGTCAAGCCGACCGATCAAGGGATGTACGCCCTCTCCCAGCGCGCGGAGCATGTCCGCGAGGAGATCACGGCGGACACAAAGGTGCAAGGCATTATTAATCTGCGTGATGATGAAGTCCATGCGGATGCGAAGATATATCGTCGATTGCATATTACCAGTGGCGATTCCAATATGTCCGAGTTTGCGACCTACCTCAAGATCGGGACGACGGAAATCATTGTTCGCCTGATGGAAGATGACTTTCTTGGGCAAGACCTCGCTTTGCGCGATTCGGTCGCTGCCATTCACCAGATCGCCGCAGATACAACGTGTATCCGAAAAATCGAATTGGCGAATGGTAAACAGCTTTCAGCCATCGAGATTCAGCGAGAGTATCTAGCGTCCGCTAAACGGTATTTAGATCAGACGGAATCAGATTCGACGACCGATGAGATTATGAGGAAATGGGAAGATGTGTTGAACCGTTTGGAAGAAGATCCAATGCAACTGGATCGGGAGATCGATTGGGTGATCAAGAAGAAACTGATCGACACCGAAGTTCAGAATCGAGGCTTGGCGTGGGATTCCAAAGAAGTGGTCGGGCTAGATCTTCAATATCACAATATCCAGCCGGAGGTCGGGCTGTATCACAAGCTGTTGAAAGATGGTCGCGTTGAGCGAATCGTTACCGATGAACAGATTAACCATGCGATGCACCAACCACCCGAAAACACTCGCGCCACATTTCGCGGCAAATATGTCAAGCTAGCAAATGAAAGGAAGGTGCTGTGTGGTGTCAATTGGAATTATATTCAACTCTATGAACCGTATCAGAAGCTATTTCTCCTGGATAATCCGTTCCAATCAGAATTTGAAGCGGAAGACACGGTGCCTGAGGATTTTCAACAAACATTGGAGGCGTATCGGGCGCGCCAGAAAACCTGACGGACCGAACTATCGAAACGCATTTGCCCTCTGAAACGTTATCTCCAACGATTTGAAAACACGTGAGCCACAAAAAAAATGGTACAGAAAAGTAGGAGGGCAAAATGCCAATTATATGCCAAGCCACCATCGATGGACAGGTCTGCGGGTATTCCAACCCGGATGGACTCGATTTTTGCGACGACTGCGGAAGCGATCTCAGAAATCAGGTAGCCGCCGATAGCAACATCATTGACGCTGAGGTTATTGACGCGGAAGGGGGACAAGCAAAATTGCCACCGCCGCCGCTGCCGGCACTATCCGCTTCAACAGGGGGACCAGAAACGCAAATCTCATCACAGGCAATGCCGGAAGCAGTCGATCCACCGGTGCCTGCTCCGGCAACCACTCCACAGAGCGATACACCCACCAACGGGCACGGAAAACTCGTCGTCCTGCGAAATGGTCCCGTTGGAAAAACCTACGTGCTTGATGTTCCAGAGATTCGCATCGGTCGATGGGATGCGGACAACGGGCATTTTCCTGAGATTGATCTTACGGACGACGACCTCGACAGCAAGATCTCCCGCAGCCACGCGAAGATTACTTTTGAAAATGCACAGTATGTCGTAGAAGACCTCGGAAGCCTCAATGGAACGTTTATCAATCAAGGCAAACGGCTTGTGCAGGGGCAGAAAGCCCCTTTGAACAATGGGGATGAACTGATTGTGGGGAAGCTCTTCTTCCGCTTTGAAGTGGGCGGAACGTCGTAATTCGAGCAGATTTCCAATCTTGAACCGGAATCTCTGTATCTGTTATCAAGGGTAATTGAATATTGACTGCACGCATAAATGCGGCAACTTGAATGAATCTTCAATTTTCAATCTTCATTTTCTCTGTTAAGTAAGTTCCAATTAACTCTCTCGACTTTCTGTTCGGCTCGCCACAAACGGGCTGGCAGCCCGCTTTCCGAGAAAATGACACTTGTTTTTTGGAACTTACTTAATCATGAAAATCCTTACATCTCCATCAGAAACGCAGACCCATTGTCGTGCTCGTCGCGCGGAAGGTAAACAGATCGGTCTTGTCCCGACGATGGGATTTCTCCACGAAGGGCACCTCAGCCTTGTCCGGGGCGCGCGTACCGATAGTGACTTCGTTGTTGTCAGCATTTTCGTCAATCCGACGCAGTTCGGCCCAAGCGAAGATTTTGGCAGTTATCCGCGTGATTTCGAGCAAGATCGGCGGTTGTTGGTGGTCGAAGGCGTTGATCTCATCTTCGCCCCGACCGTTGAGGAGATGTATCCGCCGGGAAGCGTGACCGCTGTCGAGGTCGCTGGTCAGCTCACGAAAGGGCTTTGTGGCGCCTCACGTCCCAGTCATTTTTATGGCGTAACGACCGTCGTCTCCAAGCTGTTTAATATTGTGTCGCCGCATCGGGCTTACTTCGGCCAGAAGGATGCCCAACAGCTTGCGGTCATCCAGCGAATGGTCGCCGACCTCAACTTTGATATCGAGATTGTCCCGATGCCAACCGTCCGTGAATCCGATGGCCTCGCGATGAGCTCGCGCAATCGCTACCTGAGTCCAGAAGCGCGCCGTGCAGCAACCGTGCTTTATCGATCTCTACAACTGGCAAAGGAACGAATCGAGGACGGGGAGCGCACTTCAGCCAAAATCATCGACGCGATGCGAGAGTTGATCGAACGCGAAAAGCCCGCCCGGATCGACTACATTGAACTCGTTGACACGAATCGCCTTGAACCGCAAGAACTCGTTCATGGGGAGATGCTGATTGCACTCGCGGTATTCGTCGGTCAGACTCGCCTCATCGATAACTTGCGGATGCGTGTACCGGATTGATTAAATGACATAGATCCGAATATTGCACACCTCCCATGGCACTCCGCCATCGGGAGGTTTTTTTGTTGATCAGCGTCCAGAGTATAAGGTTGATCCACTTCGAATTTTATGGTATTATCTCTCAATATCAAATCAAGTGCCTAACGGATCTGACTGATATTCATTAACGACTTGCAAAGGAATCGTCCATTATGAAATTCATCATGTTCACAAAACATCTCGAAGGTTTAGATGTCGCGGGCATTATCAGAGCCCTGCAATCCGTTGGTGTCGAAGGCGCAGATCTCTGTGTGCGTCCCGGCTATCCGGTCAACCCTGACAATGCCGAGGCGCAATTGCCAGCGACTGCCAAACAATTTGCGGCTGAGGGGCTGTCCATTCCGCTCGTGACAGCACCAACCAGTTTTCTCGATCCGAATCAGCCTGACCTCCAGCGCGTATACGCAGGGTGCGCGGAAGCCGGCGTCGCCAACATTAAGATCGGTTACTGGCACTGGTCGAAAGAAAATGGCGGGTATTGGGCACAGATAGATCGCATCCGTAGCGACCTCGATGCTTTTCAGGCGCTCTCGGAGAAGCATGGCGTCCGAACTTGCCTTCACAACCATTCAGGGATTTCAATGGCATTGAACTCATCGGCGGTGATGAACCTGGTCAAAGGTTTTGATCCGCGCTATGTGGGCGTGTTCGCGGATACAGGACACCTCTCGATTGTCGGCGAACCGATCGATATGGCGCTCGACATTGTGAAAGACTACCTCGCGGTGATGGCGTTTAAGGATCTGATGCGAGCGCCGGGAAGTCGTGGCACTCGGGTGATCCGGATGGGGCACGGCTTCGTGGATTGGGAAACGGCGCTGCGCACGCTAAAGGAGTTGAACTTCGATGGCCCCGTCAGCTTTCACAGTGAATACAGCGGGGAGCCGACAGAGACGGTCATTGATCTCGCACGCATCGATGTCCGATACATTAACGGATTGCTTGAGAAAATCGCCGAATAAACGAATGGACGAATCATCTGAAGTTCTGAAAAATCAGGAGGACACCATGAGTCAATTCACACTTGCACTGAATGCCAGCACAATTCGACCGGCAGGTTTGATGGACAAGATTCGCATTGCGAGCGAAACGGGCTATGAAGCGATTGAACTGTGGAATGATGAATTGATTGCTTATGAGCAAGCGGGCGGGACGCTGGCTGAGGTAAAGCGTGCCCTCGATGATCACGGGCTGTCTGTACCCACTGTGATTGCGCTACACGGTTGGTTCGACACGACGGGGGCAGAACATCAGCAGGCGATTGAGGAGGCAAAGCGGCGAATGGCACAAGCCGCGGCCGTCGGCGCGCCTTATAGCATCGCAAGCCCACCGCGTGGCGTGGCAGACCTGCAGTTGGGCGGACGACATTACCGGGAACTCCTCGAATTGGGGGGTGAATTCGGCGTCAAGCCGGCGATGGAATTCCTCGGATTTGTCGCTGGCGTCAACCAGGTCCGGCACGCCTGGGAGGTGATCACCGTCGCAGACCATCCCGATAGCACGATCGTGCTCGACCCCTTCCACATTTTCCGTGGGGGTGGCGCAACTGATGACATGCGCGGAATTCCGGCGAGCAAGATCGCCGTTTTCCACTTCAACGATGCACCGGCCTCCCCGCCGCGTGAACAGCAGACCGATGCAGACCGCGTCTATCCCGGCGACGGCATCCTCGATCTGCGACAGATGATTTCCATTCTGGAAGAAGTGGGTTATCACGGGGTGATCTCTTTAGAGTTGTTCAACCCGAATTATTGGAAGGAAGATCCGAGGGAAGTTGCGCGAATCGGTTTGGAAAAGATGAAAGCTGCGATAGAAGGCTGAATGGAGGACGACATGCCACAACCTCGAGCTCATGAACCCGGCGGTGATTCACAAGATTATCTGGACTGCTCCCAGATGCGGGGCTGGGATATCGTGGTCGCTGACGAAGCGATTCCGTCCGAAAAGTATGCTGCGGAGGAGTTCCAGCGGTGGTTCGGTCAAGCGATTGGGGAGCAACTCCCGTTGCGTTCGGCTGCGGAAACAGCAACGGGTCATGTCTGCATCGGATCAGGCGCGGCAGGCTTTGATGCGACCGCGATGGCGGAAGAGGAACTGCGGATTGCGGTCGAAAGCAATCGGATTGTCATCGCCGGTGAGCGACCACGCGGGACGCTGTACGGTGTGTACCAGTTTCTCGAAGACGCCATCGGCGTGCGCTTTCTCACCCATGACCACACGCACGTTCCCGACGCATCGACCCTGAAGATTCCGTGCGGAACGTACACCTACAATCCGCCGTTTTCGTTCCGGTGGAGCTACTACCGGGAGAACGCGGAACATCCCGAATTCGCTGCGAGACTTCGAGTCAACACCGTCACGGATGACGAACGGTTGGGCGGCAAGACGGGGCAGACGCTCATCAACCACTCTTTCCATTCGCTGGTGCCCTTCAGCGAATACGGGACGGACCACCCTGAGTATTACGCGCTGGTGGACGGGAAACGGGATACGCGCCCGCACGGCGGCGGTCCCCAACTGTGTGTCACCAACCCGGAAGTCATTGAAATTGCCGCCGCCGCCGCGATCCGATATCTGGACGAACATCCCGAGCTCAAAAATGTCAGCGTCAGTCAAGCCGACACCGATGCTTACTGTCGGTGCGACCGGTGCGAGGCGGTCAATGAACAGGAAGGTTCTCCGATGGGGGCGCAGCTCACGTTTGTCAACGCGGTTGCGGAACGGGTTGAGAGGGCGCATCCGAACGCCAAAGTCGGAACGCTTGCGTATTGGTACACTCGCAAGTCGCCGAAAACCGTGCGTCCACGACCTAATGTGCAGATTCAGCTGTGCAGCATCGAGTGTTGTACGCTGCACCCGATCGATGACCCCGGTTGTGAGAAAAATCGCGCGTTCTGCGGCGATATGGATGAGTGGGGAACAATTTGCGACGACATCTGGATCTGGAACTATAACACCAACTTCCGTGCTTACGACTTACCTTTCCCCAATCTGCGAGTGATCGGTCCGAACATTCGCTACTTTCTGCGGAACAATGCCAAGGGGGTATTCATGCAGGCGAACGGCAACGGTCTGACGGGCGAGCTTTGCGATCTGCGGAACTACATCATGGGCCGCATGATCTGGAATCCGGACCTCGATGACAGCCATCTTTGCGAGGAGTTCGTCAGACTGCACTACAGGAGCGCCGCACAACCAATCCTCGACTACATCAACATGCTCCACGATAATGCCGAAGCGAAGGGCGTGCATCCGAATTGCTTCCCCTCGCCGGAGGAGGTCGGGCTGAATCCAGAAATCTCGCAGAAGGCTCTTGACTATTTTGAGCAGGCGCTCGCCTTGGCAGACGATGATGTGGTTCGCGCGCGAGTCGAGAAGGCTTCCATCTGCGCTTATAAAGCGATGCTTGTCGCGGGCGGCGAGCGCACGGATGCCGCGCGTGCACAACTCGTTGACAGTTACATCAGCTTGTGCCAACGCTACGAGATGACCCACGCCGCCGAACATCAACTCGCTTCGGACTATTTTAAGGCGCTCAAGAATGAGTTGCAGTGAGCGATCCGCATCTTACCACCGTTTATCCGCAATCGTCGAGCCCGGCATGATGTAATATTTCCCTCGCGTGACCTCCGCGACACGGCGTTGGAAATCGTCGGAGAATGAGCGGCCACTTATTGAAGAAACTCCGCCGATGACGTTCACTTGCGCCTTTGCCCGGCGGCAAACTTCAATTGCCCTTGCTGATGTATATCCTTTGTCTTGACGCCGGCTGGTTCCTTCATCGGTTACGATAAAGAGGACGAGTTGCCGATCCGCCGGTGTTTTTAGCTTGCGCACCCCTTCCATGATGGCGTCGAGCAGGTGCTCATCACCACGCTTCGGCAGCCGAAACATCCACTTGATCTGTTTGGCATCTAAGGGCGGTTTCGTCAGCACAACGGAGCTCTCTCCGCCCCCTACCCTTGACCAGAACCGGATGAGTCCAAACCGATAGTCGGTGCCTTCGGCATCGAGGATGTCGACCATCTCATCGACGCCGGTACAGATCTTATCCACTTTACTCTCCATGCTCAAGCTCGCGTCAAATACGAACACAATATCGGCAGCCGACTTCACCGTCGCCGCGATATGTTGAGCGATGCGCTTGAAAACCCCCTCGATTTTGAGTATGGACCTGTCTATCATGGGGGCTTGATCTATTTGTGTCTGATTCTTGTCGATCGGGTACCACTTGCCACCGGTTTCATCTGCCAATTGAACCTGCAGTTCCTCACCAAGTCCAATGACATTGATGTGAATTTCGTCCTGGTGACATCCCTCCAGAATCTTGCCGACAAGCTGATTTCTGCCATCCTTCATTCCCCAAGAGGTTCGCAGCGCCGAATTTGTCACCAGAATCATGTGCTTTTCGGCATTCGATCGGAACACCAACTCACTGAGGCCTTGCAGAATGGCGTCAAGTCCATATCCGGCACGGGCATCGCTGAACTTCATCGGCAGATGGCGGATGCTTTTTTCAAGCGTGCTGAGGCCGCTCTGCAGTGGATGCACCGTAATTTGCGGCGCGCCTTTGACGTTCTGAAACCAGATCAGCCCCAGCCGGTAGTCGATGACCGATTCCTCAAAGGCACTAACCATATCGACAAGCCGCTTTTCGATCGCCGCCACCGGTGGCTTCATCCCCTCACTGCCATCGATGACGAGCACGAGATCGACTATCTGATACTCGGTCTGACGGCTGGCACGACGGGCAATCTCCACCAGGCTGTTCCCGACGTCAATCTGCGTGGAGTCCTTTTTCTGTAACTCTTGCGGGCTGATCATCACCCGCCGTTTTCGCCGCGGCGGGCGCACTTCTGCCGTTGTGGGTATCGCGAGTTCATCGATGCCGATCCAAGCAATCGCGAGTATCAGCAGAGCCATCCGCCACTTCCAAATGAACTGTTTCGGTGATTTCATCGCTTCTTTCTCCATGAACGGGGTACATGATGCGTAAAACGCGAAAGCTGATCATCTTCCGTTTTCACATCTGGTATTTTAGTTTTTCACAACCGGTTTGTCAATCTCTTTTCTGTTTTCAGGGTCAGGCATTTAGATGGCCTACAGCAAGCATTAGGCATAGCGAATGATACGTGGATATGCTATAATAAAGGCTGCACTCAATACCATATAGACAATCAGTTACAGTGGCGCCTCCCCCGGTGCGTTTGCAAGAGATGGGAAGGCGCCATTTTTATATGAGATGTAGAGATACGAACCATAAGGTCTTTACGCTCAACGACCCAAGGAGGTTGATTGTGGTTCAATTCAGAAATCGCATGTTTGCGAGCCTTGTTGCGGTGATCATCGTCGCTGCCGCAAGTCTTTGGGTAGGCTGCTCGGATCGGGATGATCGCCCTGCACCCGAGGATCCAGACCCCGCCTTTCAACAAGCGGCCGGAGCCCTTGATCGCGCGCAAGACGCCATGCAAAAAGCCGGGGTTGACATCAATTTCTCAGATATTGGCGCGTTAGGCAACCTCGCGACGATTCTACCAGACCCACTGGAACTC
>JAPUIP010000646.1 GCA_027296925.1 Candidatus Poribacteria bacterium
AGCAACGCTTTTGCTCTTCGATACAAATGTACTGTGGGGTGATCCGTGGTTTGAGGCTCCCGATACACAGGCTCTTCTGATGTTGAACGGTCATGGGGTTCAAGTGTTAGTTCCAGACCTAGTTCTACGAGAGCAGGAAAACCACGTGCGGCGAGAAGTCAGTGGCGATATGAAAGCCGTGAAGCGCTCACTCGGCAAGCTATCGCAGTTAACAAATCGATCCTTCAGCGATCCGCTCCGAGATGTTACGCCAGAGGCTGCGGCCGAGAATTACGCCAAAGAAATTCGAAAGCGCCTTGAGAGCACAGGCACCGTCATACTGCCCATGCCAGAGGTATCACATGCTGAATTATCAGCACGTGCCGTGCTGAAGAGGAGACCCTTCAGTGACAATGGGAAAGGCTATCGTGACTCGCTCATCTGGTACTCAGCACTTGAAGCCATTGGAGAGACAAATGACACGCACTTAATCATCGTGTCAAAGAATGTCAAGGATTTTGGTAACATGCAGGGTGGTTTGCATTCGGATTTGCAAGACGACGTAAAGAATCGTTGGCGTGAAACCCAACCGTTGGTATCTTTGGCCACGAATGTTCGTGAGTGTTGGGATAAGCACTTAACGATGTTTGCCCCGAGAAGTCGAGACCTCGAAGTAGAGTTAGTTTCTGAAAAATTCTTTGGAATATACATAAGGCGGTGGTTGAACGAAGAGGGGACACGAGCTCTCGGAGGTCGGTCGTTTGGTGAAGCAGTGGCATATCCGGGAGTGGCTGAAGAATTCGGACCAGTGGTCTTTTCAATAGAGAGGGTAATCGCTCTTGATTCTCCTGAAGTTAGGAAGCTCCCAGACCCCCTTGTTCATGTGAGATTCAGTGCAAGGTTCGTCGGGATGGCCGACGTGTGGGAGTTTAGGCCCGATGAGGAGTACGCAGACGACGATGTCCCACCTCGCGATCCGTTTGCTAAAAATAGGGTTTGGAGTTCGGTAGCAACCTGTTCTGGGACTTTCCGAGCCGACTTTTCGCTGTTGATCGATTGCAGCAACCAGAAAGTGCTAGCTGCCGTTGGTCAACCCTGTCGACGCGGAGAGAAGGAGGAGAATGGCGCCTAACCAACCCATTGCAAGGAGAGAATGGGGTCAAGTCTTGCAATACCACATGCTTGGCCTAACAAGGAGATGGAGCTGACGGGTGACAGCGCACTCTTTTTCCCTACTCCGAAGTCGTTTCCCTGTCACCCGCCGCTCATCTCTGACGTTAGGCCACAGAACTTACACATATGATCACCGTGGTATGAAATGAAACCGAGCGTTTATATCGAGACAACGATTCCGAGCTTCTACTACGAAGTGCGTACGGAACCAGAAATGGTGGCCCGGCGTCTGTGGACACGCGAGCGGTGGGACCATCACCATTCCCGTTACGAGGTGTTCACCAGTGAAGCGGTCATCGAAGAACTAGAAATCGGATCGTTTCCCGGCAAAAACGACGCGCTTGCACTCATCGAGCGCATGCCATTGCGTCATTTCACAAATGTGATTTTCTGGTAACCTGGAACTGTCGGCATTTGGCAAACGCGAACAAGTTTGGTCACATTCGGCGTGTCAACACCCTGCTTGGCTTCTTCGTTCCAACTATTGTCACGCCCTTAGAACTCCTTGGGGAGGCAGAATCGTTATGAAAGATGATCCAACTATTACCGCCATCCGCGAAGCACGGCACAAAATATCCGCTGCTGTTGGCCACGACCCGCGAAGACTGGTGGAACACTATCGCGCACTGCAAAAACGGCATCGGGAACGATTGGTGTCACGCAACACTGGAACCTCCAGGCGCGAAGACGAAAATGTTGCCTAACCATGGCGTCCAGCAGGCGGGTGACAGCGCATGCTTTTTTTCCTGTTTGTGAGTCGCTTCCCTGTCACCCGCTGCTGACGCTTGTCGTTAGGCCTTTCACTTCGAGAGGAGTGGAATTTTCACGTTGTCCACTTGCCCGCACACGCGCAACTGACTATGCTCTATCTGTAAGGAAAACAACGATCGAATCAGTAGATTATGGCGACATCAGCTCCCATCACGGTATACCGTTTGACGGATCATGCGCGAACCGAAATGGCGCGTCGTCAAATCCAGGAATCTGACATTGCCAGCGTTCTGGCCGTTCCAGAGCAAACCGAGACGATACGCGCAGGCCGTGAAGTCTATCAATCTCGCTTGGCGTGGGGAGGCCCGCCTGCCACCTATCTCCTCCGAGTGTTCGTTGACGTCGATCACCAGCCCCCAGATGTCGTCACGGTGTATCGTACCAGCAAGATCATGAAGTATTGGAGGACTGCCCCGTGAAAGTCATCTACGACCATGAGACCGATACCCTGACGGTCATCTTCACCGAAACGCTCGTTGCCGAGAGCGATGAAGACAAGCCTGGCGTGATTCTGGACTATGACGCGTCAGGCAATTTAGTCTCTCTCGAAATTCTCGACGCTTCACGTCGGGTCACTTCTCCCAGTCGCATCGATTATCAGGAGATCCCAATGCAAGCCTAGCCCCTTGCGAGCCGCTGGGCCCTGTTTCACTGTATGAGAAGGACCAGGAGTGAGAGTCGACCACACAAAAACCAGGGTCGGACTCGAATTCATCCGGTATCTTGCTGGCCAAGTCTGCGCCTAACAAGGCGCTGCAGGCGACGGGTGACAGCGTAGTTTTTTGGGTTGTTGGGGAGTTTTCTGCCTGTCACCCGCGCCTGAGCTTGGGCGTTAGAACTCAAAGGCAACTCAATGAATCACTCAGAGCAAATTGCTAAGAGGCTGATTGAGATGATAATTGTCGGAGCCCGTATGCAGTACCGGCACGATCAGAGTACAAGTGTGCACGACTTCGATCTTCACTACGCCGACGGTACTGTTGCCGCGGTCGAAGTGACAGCTTCAGTAGCTGAACAGATGGAGTGCACGGCCGCTGCCATTGCGAACGCACGAAAGGGTGGACCCTTCGTGTGTGCTAAAAAATGTCGCCATGGCTGGTGGGTGCACCCCTTGCCGAGTGCGAATATCAACAAAATTCGTACGCACGTTGACGAATATCTGGCAGCGATAGAGGCTGAAGGTCATCACCGATTTTTAGCCGCCACGGATGCCGCCAGTTCTCCTGCTGTCGCGCGCATTTTGTCTGAGCTACGAATCGAGGCAGCAAACGTTGTGCAATGGAAAACCCCGAACTGTATCGGCATCGCCCTGCCTGGGCAAGGGGGTTTGGTCTCAGCTGAGAATGTCCAGCGAGCAATCGAAGTCGAGGCGAACAAGAGAGACAACAGACAGAAACTCGCCCGCGCCGATGTGGGCGAACGACATCTTTTCATCTATATCGACCCACGAAATTTTTTGCCGCGGGTTGCCTGCATTGACGAGTCTCCTCCACAGCCAGGGCCATCCTTGCCACACGAGATTACCCATATCTGGGCTGCGGCTCAAACACGCTCGGCAGATAAGTTCATGGTGTGGAAGGCAGAAAGAGGTAAAAATTGGCAGTGTCTCGGCGCTGTGGCGGTTTCGTCTCACACGGACGAAAGAGGTTCTAACTAGCCACTGGAGCAGACGGCCCACCTCGCAAGCTTTTTTGGCCCTTCTCCAGTGTCTCCCGGTGTGGGCCGCCGCTCACCGGGGACGTTCGGTCATCAACAGAGCGCGACGGAAGTTGCTGGTTGGTCCGTCGGAGGTTAGCCTCATAACATGAAGAAAAGCGTCTACATTGAGACATCAATTCCAAGCTATCTGACCGCGAGGCCAAGCCGCGATGTCAGGGCCGCAGCTTGGCAGCAGATCACCAGCCAGTGGTGGGACGAGGCGCGGGTTGATTACGATCTTTTCACTTCTGAGCTGGTCACTGTGGAGGCATCAGCCGGAAATCCCGAAGCAGCCGCGCGACGGCTTGAAGCGTTACGGGGGATCGCGGAGTTACCGATTGACGAGGAGGTGCAGGAGCTTGCCGACCAGTTGATATCAAAAGGCGGTATTCCCTCCGGCGCAGAAGCCGACGCGTTGCATGTTGCGGCCGCGGCAGTGCACCGCATTGACTACCTCCTCACATGGAACTTCCGACACATCGATAATGCAGCCAAGAAACCAATCATTCGGTCCATATGCGCCGCCGCTGGATATTCGTGCCCAGAAATCTGCGCGCCTATGGAACTCCTTCAGAAGGATGATAACGATGTACAAAGATGAAATCATAGCCGAAGTCTGGCGCAACCGAGACGCATACACCGAAAAGCACCACCACAGCCTGTCTGAAATGGTGGCCGACCTCCAGGCGCGCCAGAAAAGACCCGAGTGCAAACTTGTGGATAGAAGAGACCGAACAAAGGCTTCCAGCCGACCTCGTTCCTCGGCGGCTGAAGCCTAGCGTTATCTGGATGAAAAGCAAATGGCGTAGGGCAAGTGATGAATACGAAAGGCTTGGTCAAGGTAGTGGCAGCCAACTTCAGTCGTATCTACCTGGGGGGCATTCCCTCCTTGCTGAACGACGATGGAGCATTCCTTTCCTTCATTTGCACCCTCACCGCGACTGAAGCGCTGGGCGGGTTTTTGAGTCCAAAGCTTCAGAATGGGCCGCGATTCAAGACGTTCATTCAGCGCTACTTCCCCGATCCATATCCCGCGCAAGCCGACGCTCTCTGGAAACTCAGGAACGCTGCTGTGCATGGGTTCTCGACGGGGCCATACAAACTGACCCATCACAACAGCCACCTTCACTTGACGCAGGATGGGGGTCTCATGGTCCTGAATGCCGAAGACTTCTATGCTACTCTAGTGTCCTCCTCATAACGGTACTTCGATGATCTTGACAAGGATGCTGCCTTGCAGGCGGCGTTCGTAGAAAGGGCCAACGACCCAGACACGGGAGTCCTCGTCGTGGCGCCATTGACGGGTACCCCATAGGACATACGGGCGCCTAGGGCCATGACGGCTCAGATAACAAAGCAGTGGAGCGGACGCTGAGCCAATGTTACAAGGAATTTTCATGAAATTGCTCTCCTATCGCGCAATGTTCGTTCAAAAGTTCTGCAAACTGTGCTTAGGCACATTTCTTGTCGCTTTGCTGTCTTCTTGCGCCAGCACCCCAAGTTCGACCGTACCCCGCACGCAGGTTCCGAGCCCATCCGAGCCGGTCACCATGTGGCCAGAGGTTTATAAAGATGCCCTCAAAGATGCCCTCAATCCGGAACCCAGTGAAATAGTCGATAATCTCACCCCTATAGCGCAGAGCAACACGGCACTCGTCTGGAAGGATTTTAACGATGGTCCTCGCGTGCTTATGGTGTCGCTCGTCGGAGATACTTCCTTTTACACGGGCAAGGTGGGTAAATCCTATAATCCTGGTGACCATTATATCTGGGTGACCGCCGTTCCAGCATTACGCCAATTGTGCAGGGAGCCGGGCTTCGGCGGAAACGACGTTCCGCTACGACTGCGCCAACTCCTTGGACTCACCCCAACCGCCAAGGTTATCGCCTTTGTAGAATTCTGGGTCGCCCCTCCCCAGCTTTTCCGGCCAGCCGCGGACAACAACATTACCGATACGACTGCTGGTCTCAATCTTCCTGACGACACCGAACCATGGTATCGTGACTGGTTCAATGCCCTAAGGGCGAAGCAGTATTTCCAAAGCGAGAAACCCAAGCACAATGCCTATCCGTGGACACAACTCGGGTATACATACGATTGGGGCAATCCTGATTCCGAGCAGGGTGTAAGCGAGTTCGTTATCAAGGCCAATGCACAAGTTATCATCAACGGGATCTTTACCATCGATGTCTATTGTGATAAGCGCAGCCGAAGAACGAAAGCAGGGGCGGTGTAAGAATTTTCTGCAGAGTATACCTGCCCCGGGCCACAACAGGGGCGGGACCCGTTTTGCTCCACGCTGAAAGTCCCGGGCCTAACATTCCAGTTGAGCTGACGGCCCACAGCGCACGTTTTTTCGCCTATTCTTTTTGCTTTCTCCTGTGGGCCGCCGCTCACCGGGGGCGTTAGCGGGATGAAAAAGAGCTAATGAAATTATATTCATACGTTGTCACGCATGACACGGGATTCTCACCAAATTCTTTCTGGGGTTACTGTACGCTTGCAGACTGCAAACCCGCAATCCGACGGACAGCAAAGATTGGAGATTGGGTCGTTGGGCTAAGCCCGAAGCGTGACGGTAATAGACTCATTTATGCTATGAAGGTTGAAGAGATTGTTTCGGTTAAAAATTACTTCCATGATAGTTGCTTCGCATTGAAAATTCCTGATTACTCCACGGGAAAGGTTGTGCATAAATGCGGTGATAATATATATAAACCTCTGTCCAACGGAGATTACCAGCAACTCCAATCTATGCACTCCAATGGAGTAGATGAGAACCCCGAAACTAAAGCGCACGATTTAGGTGGAAAGTACGTCCTTATTTCAAAGACATTCTGCTATTTCGGTTCAAAAGCACTTGATCTGCCTCAATCATTGCATGGCCTGAAAGTCGGTCGGGCGCACAAGTGCAGATTTCCCCCTGATGTCGTTTCGGCCTTTATTACCTTTATCCAGCGTCAACAGGCTGGAATCAGTACTCCTCCAACCTCTTGGTCAAGCAATGATGATTCATGGAAAATCATGGGATTATGAGAATCATATTCAGCAGAAAGGGATTTGATTCTTCCGCTGGCGGGAAACCTAGCCCGATACTACCGGACGGACGGATGGTATCGCTACCAATTCCTGACAAACAATCGTCAATACATTATGGGGATATTCGCTGGCAGGAATACAATCTTAGTTCGCTTGTTTATGATTTAACCGATGGGCGTATCCCCGCTTCACATTTTGCGCATCTAGATCCTGATATCAATCGAGAGAACCTATCTCGGCATCCTGAATGGCGCCCAATATTCGGGCAAACAGGAGCGGCACAAGGGCACTTACGAAATAATGACGTTCAGGCTGGAGATGTATTTTTGTTTTTTGGTCTGTTCCGAAATGTTCTGAACAATGCTGGGAAACTCGCATGGGATAAGCAATCATCATTGTGTCACGTTTTATGGGGATGGCTCCAAATTGAAAAAGTTCAAAAAATTGATGACTGCAACCTGGAAGAGTACGAATGGGCCAAGTACCATCCGCATTTTTGTCGGAATCCCGATAGAAACAATACGCTATATATTGCCCGCAAGTATCTGACATTTCCTGGTGTGACCATAGAGGGGGTTGAAGGAGCAGGAGTGTTCCAGGAATTCTCAGAAAGGCTGGTATTAACCGCACCAGCCGCTACTTCACCCAGCCAATGGAAATTGCCGCAATGGTTTTATCCGCGAAATGGTAAAAGTCCCTTGACATACCACTCTAACCTGACTCGGTGGCAGCGGTTCGAAAACGGTACGAGATTGGATGCAGTGGCAAGAGGGCAGGAGTTCATTTTTGACACAACGAACTTTCCTGAAGCCATGGAATGGCTGAAAGGACTTTTGGTAAACAATGACATATTCCGCTAACAACCGCATCAACTCGGACTGGCAAC
>JAPUIP010000647.1 GCA_027296925.1 Candidatus Poribacteria bacterium
TCGAATGCATCGACTTCGAGGACCTCGGCATGGAAGCGATCTGGCGCATCGACGTCCAAGACTTCCCCGCCTTCATCATCATCGATGACAAAGGCAACGACTTCTTCCAGGAACTGAATTTGGGGTGAGGGGGGTGGCGACAGATCGTGCACCCCAGGAAGCTTCGCCGCCAGTTTCTGCAATCGCCAATTGCGATGACAAGAATTCTAGCTTTCCACGTTGCCAACCATTTGATAGCAACACATGGTCCGTTTTGTACGTAGCGGGGGGGATAATATGGTGATTCACTCTCATGAATGATCACGGCCAATGGCTGATCGATCTTGAGAGCGATTCCGTCAGCACGGCTGTGGACGGACTTGTGCCCGTAGCCAGCTACAACAACGACGGACACCCACCTGAAGAAGTGGCCATGATGGAGAAGGCGCGGGCTTACGGCGCTCACTCTGTCTTTTTCGAAGCGGGTCGCAATGGCCGTCAGCCTGTAGCGCAGGCTTTCGTTTTCGTCTCAGATGGTCCGGCGGACGACGCCAAGTTTGCGGAACTGCATAAACGTCTCTGGAGTTGGGGGGGCGTGCCGTTAGTCTACCGCAAGACGCCTGGTCTCGTGCAGCTTTTCCGCTGCGCTCACAAGCCGGACTTTGTTTCGGCAAGCGGGGAGATCGTCTGCAAGCCAATCAGGACGATGAAAATCGCCGCCACTATAGCGGATCACGATGCTTGGTGGGATGCCACGCGCCTCCGGAATGGCACGCTCTGGGATGACCCCGGAGTTTGCAAAATAATGTTATCTGCCCCTAAGGCCGCGCACAAACGGCTGATCGATGCGGTCAAGCAACTCAAAAGTGACTTGAATGATAAGGGCGTCCTTAGGAGGCATCTCCGGCGGAGATTACTCATTCTTTCATTGCTTATCGCGTACCTTGAAGAGCGCGGGGCTTTTCCCCCGAATTATTTCGGACAATTTCTAAAGGGAGCTACGAGATTCTTCCAGGTGCTGGCGAATGGAAGGGCACTGATCGCGTTACTCGACGCATTGGAGGAAAGATTTAACGGCCATGTTTTTATCTTGGACGATGCTGACCGCGCATTGCTAGAGGCCGGCAGCCAGCTCGCCCGTTTTGCCAGGCTTGTCGAAGCGCATGAGGAGCCAGGAGGACAACTGACACTTTGGCGCCTCTATTCATTCAAAGATCTGCCAGTGGAATTGATCAGCCACATCTATCAACTCTTCGTAAGTGACAGCGGTAGTACCGTCTATACGCCGCCATTCCTCGTCCGGCTCATGCTGGAGGAGGCACTGAGCTGGGAACGGCTTGACAGTCTTCAACAGCGCAACGAGGTCATCCTTGATCCCGCTTGCGGTTCTGGGGTGTTTTTGGTGGAGGCCTACAAACGTTTGGTTCTGCATTGGCGCAGCCGCAATCAATGGAAGCGGCCACGCATTCCCGACCTCAAGCGGCTACTAAAGAAAGTCCACGGGGTCGATTTGGAACAGGGCGCGATAGAACTCGCAGCCTTCAGCCTATGTCTGGCCCTCTGCGACGCACTGGAGCCAGAGGAAATACGTGCCAGCATCAAGCTTTTTCCTCCGTTGGCCGGGAAGACTCTGCATCAGTCATGCTTCTTTGAGGCGAAAGAGCGATGTTTACTGAAAGAACCAGTTGGGGTGGTTGTCGGAAATCCCCCTTTTAAGTCCAGTCTCAATACGCCTGGTGCGGAGCGGAGTTACGAGAATTACAAAACGACCCACGGCTCATTGCCCGATAAGCAACTAGCCTACCTCTTCCTGCATGAGGCGATGGAATTGGTCGCAGAAGGTGGCGTGCTCAGTGTACTTCAGCCACACGGCTTCCTGTATAATCAAAAGACAGTCGGATTCCGTCGCAACTTCATGGCGACCTGGGATGTACAAGAGGTTCTCGACTTTGTCTCGGTGCGGGGACTATTCCAAGGCGGTAATGCCGATACCAAAGTGATCGTCGTCGTGGCCGAATCTGCCCGTCCCAAAACGAATCGGAAGATCCTCCACGCCGTATTCCGCCGTAGTGGGCGGGTCAGTGCCGAACAGGGATTCGATATCGATTACTATGATCTGCACTGGTTGCCGCGTGAACTCGTTCTTAGCAACGATGGTGTCTGGCGCGCTGATTTGCTTGGTGGCGGGCGTGTGTTGGGATTTGTTGACCGGCTGAAGAAACTTAGCACGTTGGAGGAATTTGCAAGCGATCGGGGGTGGGTGTTTGGCGAAGGCTATATTGAAGGAACTGGAGACGCCTCAAAACCGGCAGCCCATATCATCCACAGACCACTTCTTCCTCCAGAGGCACTGACGTCAGATGGCATCGATATTTCACAGATTACTATCATGCAGGACAAACCAATTGAGAGACCGCGCACCAAAGAACTTTTTACTCCGCCAATGTTGCTCGTGCGGGAGCAAATGGACCTTCCTTGTGCAATTTGGACGCAGAAATACTTAGTGTACTCGGCACAAATCGTGGGGTTCGCCCCTCAAAATAATGAGCATATTTCTTTGCTTACTGAAATAAAACGTTTCCTAACTAATGAAGGCTCCTCATTACGCGCATTTATTGCTGGTACAAGCGGCAGACTTTTTGGTCAGAGAAGCACTTCGATAACAGCAATGAATATTAAAACTCTTCCTTATCCGAATACAGGCACGCTTGATTGTAGCCGGAATGAAACCATTTTGGCCGAAGATGTTGATAAATATATGCGTGACTTCGTAAGGTTGGGCGAGAAATCAGAAATAATGAAGGAAAGTGGCCACGCGGCGCTATCCAGTTTCACAAGCGTTTTTACTCGCCAGATCAATACAATTTATAAGGAGAAACCTTTACTTGCCTTAGAAGCGCAAACATGGCCTGGGATCATATGCCAGCCGTTTGTCTTTGGTAATGGCGAAGTCGATTGGAATGGAGCCGATGATTTGCGGGGAAAGCTGGATGCCCTGCTACATGAACAAGACAGTCCCTCACTGAATGTCACGAGGATCACTCGAATTTATGATGGCAACTTCATCTTCCTACTAAAATCTGACCGTTTGCGATACTGGCTCCGTTCCGTGGCATTGCGGGACGCCGACGATACGCTTGTCGATTTGCGGGCGCAGGGGTTCTGAGCTGGATGCTTGCCAGTAGAATATCAGAATCAACTCATCTGGGCACACTCGGAAGAGATGTCCACAAGCCAGCTACCTTCATTCTGGAGTTGCTTGATCTCATCAAAGATGAACTGCCGTGCTGGCGGGATCGTTCGGACAGGAAGCAAGAGACATCGGAGACGCATTTAACGTCTCTGCTCTGCGCGCACCTCAACAGCGCCACACGGCATGCTGCAGGATGGGATATTCTACAATTTCGTACGGAAGAGCCTGACGAGCGGGAGACCGGACGAAAGATTGACTTGATCCCGGCTCCATCCGGTACAGCTATATTGATAGAAGGTCGTCGTTACGTAGACTTTGATACATTGCTACCGATTGAATGCAAAAGGTTGCCGACACCTAAGGGCAAGAACCGAGACGAACGCGAGTACGTCTTCAGTCAATACTCTTCGACCGGCGGCATACAGCGTTTTAAGGCAGGTCACCATGGAGCGGGACACGCACATGGCGCCATGATCGCCTATGTTCAGCAAGAGACGCGCGGTTATTGGAACTCGAAAGTCGCCGAATGGATCGATGATCTCGTCGCGTGCGGTCAGACGGGTTGGACTACGAAGGATTCGCTTCGCCTTGAACAGGACGATGCCACTCGACGCGTGGCTACATTGAGTTCGTCCCACGCAAGAGAAAAAGGGCTGTCAGAAATCACGTTGCGCCACCTTTGGGTACAGATGAACTGATCTCCGCGAATATAGCGAACATACGAAACAGTCTCCCCCTCACACCGGCCGATCGCCGGGTTTTACCTCTAGTGTCCGGCTGTCGACGCCGGGGAGCATTTTGGCGGGGTCGCGGGTGACGACGACGTCGAGGAGCGTCGGGCGGGTTCGTTCGGCCATGCCCGCAGCGAGGGCGCCGGGGAGGTCGTCCGGGTCCTCGATGCGGATGCCGTGGCAGCCGAGCGCCTCGGCGACGTTTGCGTAGTCGGTCTCGGTCAGGTCGCTCGACTGGTAGCGGCCGTCGAATAGGACGTGCTGCAGCGCTTTCACGTAGCCCGAGGCGGCGTTGTTGACCACGACCAGCGTGAAGGCGGCGCCGGCGCGCAGCG
>JAPUIP010000648.1 GCA_027296925.1 Candidatus Poribacteria bacterium
CAAACGGACTTTGCCATAGCGCCGGCGGCGGACTGTACAACTGAATACCCAGCGGGTCTTCTCTTGGTGGCCGAGAACAACGGTAATGGGTTTGAAAGTCTCTGCCTCAAGTGTAGCGTTAAATGTCTCACAGTTGTAGTGGCAGGAAAAGTCCTGACTTTGAAAGATTGCCAACACTGTGGCACCTTATCAAACCTACCATTCCGTTATCCCATAATGGGGGATTCTCAAATGCTTCAACAACTTTACGGAGAGGTCTACTGCTGGACGGAACGTCACGGAAAACCGGAAACAACCTACTATTGGAACAGCTATGCGATTCGTATAGATTCCGCAAACACTTTGGCGTTGGTTGACCCGCTTCCTATGTCTGACGAAGTCATGCAAAACGTTGAGGAAGTCGGAACACCGACCCATATCCTCTTGACCTGTAATTGGCATCTGAGAGAATCAGAAATGTTTCGACAGAAATGGGGATGTAAAATTTATATAAACGAACTCGGGCTAGAAGAAGCTGAGACTTCAATGGACGGCACTTTTAAGCACGGCGATTCCCTATGGGGTGTTGTTGAGATGATTCATCTTCCCGATGTCAATTGGCAGGAAGAGACCGCCTTCTTAGTTCATCAGGAGCAAGGACTTCTCATCATCGGCGATGCAGTGGCTGGTGGGAGAGCAGACCTTGGCATTGTTGACGGTGAAGTTGGTGTCCACCCGCCAACGCGGATTACGGACCTTCAGAAGGAAAAGCCCCGAAAAACGCTCGATAATCTGATGAAATACCCGTTCGACACGATGTGCTTCGGACATGGTTCACCAATCCTTCACAAAGCCAAAGCAGTCTTGAGGCAATTTATTGACACCGCCTGAAAAGGTATGCCCCTCGATGTCGCTTCGTTCAAATTACTCCAAGGGAAAGAAGGTATGAAGCCCTATCGTCTTATCTATCAGATGGACTCCAGCGGTGTGCTCCCCGTCTCAACGGATGTCGATGACTACCTCAAGGGTATCGTGGGTTTTCTTGAGGGAAGTCACATTGACTGTCTCTTCTGGCATGACGGTGCCGGCGGCAACACCGCCAACTACGACAGCGATGTGTTGGAGTTAACCGGACAACGGATTGGCGAAGTGTATCCATCTTTGCTTCGTCTCATTGAAGCGGGCAACGACCCGCCGAAGATCGTCGTGCCTGCGGCCAAGAAGTGTGGTGTAGACATTTTCTACTCCTTCCGCCTCAATGACTGTCATGACTCCTTTAGTCATGCGCGGCTGCTGGCTACTTTCAAAGTGGATCATCCGGAGTGGACAATTGGAGCGGGGCACCCTGAGGTGCATCCGTCTGTCCATCGCAATCTCAATTTTGCGGTGCCCGAGGTGCGAGAGCTGAAGTTCGCCGTTATCGAGGAAATTTTTCGGGAGTACGACTTCGATGGACTGGAGATCGATTTTCTCCGCAGTCCGCCCTATTTCATACCGGGCCAAGAACCTGAAAACGCCCATCTGCTCACGCAGTTTCTCGACCGGGTGCGAGGGCATCTGAATCAGCGAGGCAAAGAACGGGGCAGGCCCATTACGTTGGCGGTAAGGGTGGATGGCACGCTGGCGGCCTGCCGGCTGGATGGGTTTGACGTTCCAACCTGGGTTCAGGAAAGGCTAATGGACATCGTCATCCTGGGCAGCGGCAACCTGGACCATGAGGTGGAAGCGTTCAAGAAACTGATCGACGGCACGGGGATACGCGTATATCCCTGCGTGTACGGCTGGCCGAGTGGGTACAATGTCAACCTCGGTTTCGCGCACTCCGAAGAGATGTTTCGCGCTCTGGCTTCCAACTACTGGTACCAGGGAGCGGACGGCATCTACACCTTCAACTGGAACGCACACTCCTACGTGCACCGTCCCGAAGAACATTCGCAATTCGCACATCAGATACAGTTGCTGCGAGAGATCGACGAGCCCACAGCGATGCAGGGCAAAGACAAATTCTATGCCGCCGACCGTCTCCTGCAACCGAAACCGATGTTGCCACATAACTGGCTGCATGCGGTGCTACCGGAAACCCTGGAGCACGGAAAGCAGGTGGATGTGTCCGTCATGGTGGCGGAAGATTTCACCAAATCCCCTGCCCCCAGAACGATATCGCTGTCCGTCACTTATAGCGACCTCGCTGAGGCGAGCCAAGTCGACATTACGCTTAACAAGCATCCCTTGTCGGCGCTCCAGCGGACCGGCGCCTGGGTTCCGCACGACGGCACGGACGGGAATTCGGAGCGGGAGCAAATCGTGGCGTTGCGTCAGGAAATCAGCCCCGAGCGGCTCATACAGGGCCGCAATCACGTCGGCATCTCAGTCGTCGTTGGTGAGGTCACTGTGAAGGCAGTGGAAATCCACGTCCTCTATTGACCGCCGGTCCATATATGGCAACATTTCGACTTGCCTACCACATCAATGCTTCCCCGTCAAAATCTGGATGCGCTCCAGTGCCTTTTCGCCATGACTCCCCCCTGAATCGAGTTGCGCCACCTTTTGGTATTCTGCTAAGGCGAGCTCGGCTTCCCCAATACTCTCGTAAGCGATTGCCAGGTTATAGTGGCTCAATATCCAACCCGGTCTGAGTTCAATGGCGAGCAAATAGTAGGCAATCGCCTCACGCTTTTTCTGGCTGAGCAAGAGCGTGTGCGCGTAATTCATCACGATTTCCGGATCGTTCGGGCGAATCTTGATTCCCGCTTCAAGCGCGCGCTTTGCTGGCTTCCATCCGTCTTCCTCGTAGGCGAGGCACAAAAAAGCGTAATCCTTGAGCGCCGCCACATTATCAGGCTCAGCTTCAATAGCCTGCGCAAAAGCGGAGATCGCCCGGTGAGGCTGTCCGCTACTCGCATATTTCTTCCCAAGATAGAGGTGCGGCCTCGGATCGCTCGGATCGATTTCAGTTGCTTTTTGGAACTCAGCCACCGCTCTGTTGACATCCCCCGTCCGATCGTAGGCAACGCCGAGCACATAATGGGTGCTTGCCAGATTGGGGTCAAGCGCCTGGGTGTGCTCCAGAAGTTTTAGGGGGTCTTGAGGGGAATCGATCTTCAGAAATAACTCACCCGCGAAGCGCTGGAGGTCGGTATTGTCCGGGTGTTCCTTGAGTGTTTGCGCGATAATATCCGTTGCACGGAACACACTCACATCTTTTAATCGCTCCACGTATTCAGCATATTTTGCATCCGTCGCCAACGCACTCCGCACAGATAGAACGGCATGGCGTTCTTCGTTCTGGTCTAAGAAGATATGTGCCAATTGGTATCGCGCCTGCGCGTTATTCGGATCAAACGCTCGCCCGGCGCGGTACTGTTCAAGCGCGGCCGCCGGTTCTCCCTGCAACGCATAGATCTGCCCCAACTGATAGTAGGCATCAGCATATCTTTCATTATGTTGAATCGCTTGTGAAAAGGCATGATATGCGGCTTCAAAGTTACCCGTCTGCCGGTACACTGTCCCGAGATGAAAGTGAGTCGTCGCTGCTTCCGGATGTTGGGCAAGGCTTTGGGTGTAATGCGCAATCGCGCCCTGATAGTTCTTCTGGTCCCGGTAGTAATTGGCGAGTTCAAGGTGGACGAACCACAAATCCGGAGATAGCTGAACGCTTTTCTGAAGCGCTTCGATTCCCGCTTCGGATTTCCCTTGCGTCATGTAGCATTCCCCCAAAGCGGCGTAGGCGTCAGCGAAATCCGGTTGCTGCCGGATCGCCGACTGCAAGAGGGTTTCAGCTTTCATCAGGGCGGATTCAGCACCGTCCATCAGATACGTATACGCCAGGACATACAAAACGATTGGGTTCGTCGGCTGTTTTTCGTAGGAGGCTGTGTAGACGTGTAACGGTACCGCTAGGCGATCGGTTTGCTGGGTGTGTTCGATCAGCGTCCGATGCAGGTCAAGATTCTTCGGGTCTTGGCGGATACGCGCGCGGTAGCGTTCAACAGCTTCGGTAAATTCAGATGAATCTTGAGCCTGAACGACAGCGCCCTGCCAGCCCACAGCGATTAGCCACAGACACAGTGCGATGGAAGTAATCCGTTGCAAAGGTTGGGCTCTCATGGTCACGAACCTCCTCACTCCAGAG
This sequence comes from Candidatus Poribacteria bacterium, assembly GCA_027296925.1. Classification (GTDB taxonomy): domain Bacteria; phylum Poribacteria; class WGA-4E; order WGA-4E; family PCPOR2b; genus JAPUIP01. The sequence goes on from JAPUIP010000648.1 coordinate 4,112, forward strand.
GGATTTGCCGGGTCAACAGCAAGTACGGGCTTTCTTCAGTGGTCTGAAAGGCGTCATTGATGTACTGTTGTGCCCCCGGGCTGCTGGCACGATACGCCTTGAAAAATCCGTTATAAAAGTGGTCCGGCTGCACATCAATCCGAATATCGAGCGTGGCCGCTTGCTTGGGACGAGATGCTTGATACGTGTACGCCCACGTCCCTCCGGCGGGGATGCGGGTATCGAATAGCTCCCGATCCAAACTCAATGGCACGCGTCGCTGAATGACACGCACCTGCTCGGTGTCAGGGATTGGATTGCCAAATGCATCCAGCAGCCGCACGGTGACAAAAATCGCCGGCGTCACGTAGGTCGGCAAATGATGCCCGGCACCCTCGTTCGTCACCTGGATGTCGGCTTCGATGCTTTCCCCTTTATTTTTCACCTGAACTTTCAGTTTCACGGCTTTTCGCACCGTTTCGGGGTCATGGATGCCGCGCCACCGATGTTGACGGTCCGGCATGTGGCACGATTGACAGGTCTGACCATCTCTGGCGTGGGGACTTTGGCGCCATTCATTATACGTGTTCTCCAGCAGTTTCCCGTTCAGACCAAACCCATCCGCATCGAATTGGTGACACGGTTTACAAAAAGCCGAATCCTGATATGCGCGACTCACGACCGCGCCGCCGTGATGCCCTTCGCCAAGAACACCCGCCGCGGCTTCGGTCTCAGAGAAAGGGGGACCAAAGCGTTGATGCCCGCGCACATGACAAACGGCGCAGGCAAGCCCATGTGATTGCAGTTGTGCGTCATATCGTCGATTTGCAGCATATTCGCCATCCGATGTTGGCAGATATTCGTGCTGTTCGGACAGTGGGGCGTGACATTGTGAACAGCTCTCGACGAACCCCGGCGTTGTCCCAACCAACTGCCCCCAGATACCCGGCCCCATTGCGATTGCATGACGACTGGTTTTCCAATCTTCCCACTGTTTGGTGTGGCAACTTCCACACGCCTCCGGATCGAGCGCCGCAACCTTTTCGTTGTAGGCGTCGGGCGTCTCCCCTTGCATCGGTATCGGAAAACGCCAAAACGCTTCTAAAAATCGATCCGTGTGTCCTAACGTCCCTTCAGCCAAATTGTATGTGAGCGCCTTATAGATTTCATCCTGCCGCATCGCTCGAAGGGCAACCTCCATCAATTCCAGATCTGATTCTGGAATATCGATTTCCGGAACCTCGATCCGCTGCCCACGATGCGCTTGGATGCGATTGACGGCTTCCTGAATATCCCATTGCCTGAGCTGTCCAGTGATATTCACTTTCATGTAGCGCGTGATGCCATGACACTGGGCGCACCCCTTACTGATGTAGAACTTAAACCCTTCCCGGGCTCTAGAGGGCTCGGAGGAAACATCAGAGAATTTGTCCAAAACGGGTTTGCCCGCGGAAAAGTTGCTCAACAGATATTCCGTCACATCCAAGATGTCTTGATCCGAAAACTCGTAATCCGGCATCTTCGTATTTGGATGGAAGGCTGCTGGACTCCGGAGATAGTTCGTCAGCCACAAGCGATTCACTTTTATCCCGACCCGTTCCAGTTCAGGGCCGATGGGGTCGCCCTTGCCGTGCAGTGTATGACACGATTGACACTCGTTATCTACAAAGATCTTCCTGCCATTTTCGGCGTTGCCTGCCCCGGCAATGGGTTGGAAAAATGCATCATTTCGTAAGGTCAGGAGGAATGCGACGATGGCTTCACGCTCATCCGCTGACATGTCGATATTGGGCATCTTCGATTCCGGCAGATAAAGTGTCGTATCTTCAAGCCACCTTTGCAGCCACGCTTTGGTGACCTTATTGCCAATCGTGTCAAGGCGGGGAGCGTATCGCTCGACCGGAATTTCGACGGGCAGGTTGTGACAGGTCACGCAGCCGTACCTGTTTAAGACAAATCGTCCCCCGGAGAGCGAATGGGCGCCCGGCACCGCAGGCTCGGTATGGCACTTTCCGCAATTCGCTTCAACTTGGCGTCTGTTCAAGAATGGAAATGCTTCCGTGGAGGTGTGTGCCGCTTGCTGTTCCGTGGACTGTGCATCTCCACCGTGACAAAGGACACAGCCGAATGTTTCAGGTGGGTGGAGACTGAGATGGTTTCCCGGATGCGCTTGCGTCGGAGAGCTCCCCTCAAAGTGACAATCGGCACAACTCTCTGTATCCGGTTGCAGACCGAGGGATTGGATAATCGCCCCCCAGTCACGTGGTTGCTGCGGTGCCGGTGCCGATTCCGTGCTCGGCGGTACGATGATACGAACCCCCTGCGCAAGTGGGTGGGTGTCATCATTCGCAGCCGGGGGTTGGGAACTTCTCTGGGCGAGGACGCTGAAAATTGTGATGCCGAATGCAGTGAATAGAACCAAAATCCCGTAAAATCGCTTCATAACAATCTAACAGATGATGCCGATTTAGAGAACTCCCTCACGTTTCATGCACCAATTATCATTGACAAAATGCGTACGATTCCATACAATGTAATGTATCTTGAAAAGGAGGTGTACCCAGATGCGTATGCTGAAGTTCGTGTTAATCTGTTGCACGGCGATGATTCTCGCCGTCGGCTGTGCCTCGGAGAAGAAGATGGAATCACAGTCTGCGGAGACAGCGCCGGAAGCGACCACAACTGCTGAATCGTCTGTAGTTTCCGAAGAGATCACGTTGGCTGTCACTGGGATGACGTGAGGGGATTGCCAGGCAAATGTGCAGTCTGCACTCGCGAAAGTACCAGGGGTGATTAGCGCCGATGTCTCTCTTGCAGATGGTAAAGCTATCGTTAAGTTGGAAAAAGGCAAAGCCACCATTGCGCAACTGACCGATGCTGTCAAACAGGCCGGTTTCGGTGCCACGACGAATTAGTTGATTTTCTCTGTTGTATTTCAAGGAGTGCAAGATTTATTTTGCCTTGTCTGTTGCAGAATAGGTTTTGCACTCCACTGAAACACCAAATACCGAGTTGGACGTCAAACCTCGCGTCTAACATCTCGCCAACTCTTTAATCTTCCCGTTTTTACGTCCGTTTCTGCACGTCTCAAGCTCTCGGCAATTTCCGGATTGCTTGCCAATTCGTAAGTTGTCTCCCATGCTTCCTTATCTTGAAGATACATGAGATAGTCAATGGCGACCTTGAGTTTTTCCGGCGACAACTGCTGGATTAGCTCAATGGCTTGTTGATTTAGGTTCACTCTCTGTTTTTGCATGGTGATAATCCTCTTTCGCTACGCTAATCTGCGACCCTAAACCACCTCACTGCATTTCCCCCATCCCTTGCATGCTCGCCGCCATATTGATGAGGTCTTTGAAGTCGGCAATCGAGATGAACAGCTTCCCTTCAACGCCGCCATCCCGATTTTGACTGGCGACGCCGATGCTATAGGTCTCCGGAATATTCGCCAAAAGCATCATCACCATGCCCAAATTCGGATCTGCCTGTGCGACTAATCGCACAATGCTTTTGGCCAGGGTGATCGGTGCAAACCCAAGGAGCATATTGTTTGTCAAGCTCAGCGTATCGGTCAGTTTGTCATAGCCTGCCCCTTGGTCAAAGCCCGCTCCTGTTCCTGCGATTCGATCCACGGCAGCTTTAATCTGTTGCGCATTCGCAGCGGTCGACAGAAGCAGGTTACCCGCCTTGATGGCATAGTAGATGTTCCACTGTTGCGGCGCGAGCCCTTCCATTTCCGCCGGAAGCTGCTGAAAAGCGGCTCCGATGTTTGGCAACGTATAGCTTTTAATTTCCACGCCATTGTAGATCTCAGCGGGGCCTGCAGTTGCTCCCTTAAACATACTCATTTCCGGCATCCCCATCGCCTCATACAGCGAATGGGTCGATTCGAGGTATGCGAGGTAATCGTTATCCATATAGGATTTGATCTTTGCTTCATCAAGTGCTTCATAGATGAAGAACATATCGGGTAACACGCTATTGCCGATATTCGCCGAAGCCGCCAGTTCATCCCCTAAACCCTCGTAAAAGCCTGTCAGTTCTTCGTTAAAGGCCTGGAATGCTTTTTCGACCGTTTCCTCGTCAGCGTCCGGACCAGCAGGAATAGCCAGCTTCATCATGTTTTCCATGAGGCGGATGGTATCCGCTTTCTGGAGGTGTATACCACCATTGAGAAATGCGGTCTGCGGGAGGTATTTGAGTTGCGTGAGCTCCGTCGGGGGCTGACGGATGTAGTCCTGAATTTCGCTTTCATCTTTGAATTGGAGGAACGGCGCAATCTGCAGGTCGCTGCCGTTGAGTTGAATGGTGAGACTCAAGGTTTTGGATTGGTCTAGCAGCCAGGTCGCGCCATCGATCACCTTCTGAGACATTGCTAAACCCGATGCAAGCTGCGGATTTATCTCAACCTGCTCCTGCATTCCCGTTTTTAACTCTTCCATCTTCTCGGTTAGCATGGGCCGAATGGTTTCCACAATGGCGTCCATAGCAACATAAGCGACGAGATCATTGACCCCAGATGTCGTGTCGAGCTTTAGTGAACGATAGTCGGCATTTTCGGCAATCGATGGGATTGTCTTCTTATAAGTGTCAATAGCTTTTTCGCAGATCTGGGTTGAGCCCGAGTAGACCATGGCATCGTCCAGAAGCACAAAGCCCCCTTCTTCGCCGGTCGTGTAGTACGTCATGCCGTTGTAGTCTACCGTATTGACGACTTCCGATTCCCTGGTGATGAGCCCTTTGACGCGCTCCGGATCTTTAATGTGGACCGCAGCGGAAGGCATCGGGGGATTGACACCGGCGAGGAACACAGCGAAATTCTTCCCCATATCGAAGCCGAGTTCCTCCAATTCCTCCAAGCTCTCAAATCCGGCGCCAAACGTATCCGCCAATGCTTTGGCGAGAATCTCTTGAGGTGGGTTTGAAGGGATCATCTCTGCGAGGAGAGTGTTGATTTCGTCATTGAGTCCACGCAAACTATGGAAGTAAACGACCCCAACGGCGTCTTCGGGGATGACGCTCAATACACTATCGATTTCGGCGGAAGCGCAAACAGCAGTAAAAGTTAGCAGAATCAGCGTTACGGCAGTTAAAAAGCGGTGTTGCCTGATCATGATTTTCTCCTTAGAGGGGGTAAATTATCAGAGGGATACACAATCCCTGTTATTTGGCGACGTGCGCATATAGAACTTCGACGATTTCCGGGTCAGAACGTTGAACGGAGAGTCTTTAGGAATTTCCGGATTCGCTGCTGATCTTTATCGCAGCAATCTCGGCTGCCAACCTCTCAATCTCTGCGTTGGAAGTGAGCATGCCGATTTCAACCTCATAGTGCCGTCGTCCGCCCGGTTCGATGAATTCCAGTGTTCCGCGCTCCCTTTCTTTCGCTCGTCCATCAACCCAGCAGTTTGCCGGCTCCAAGCCAATGACGTAGAGGCCTTCGCCGTTCATTTTCCACTGCACGAATTTCGGAAGCTGCGTTCTGTGGTATCGGATGTATAGCCCAATCCCCTGCCCGTCATTGAACGATCGATTCACCAGGGCAACATAGACATGATTGTGCTCGTCGCCCTCCATCTCGTGGTAAAAGACCTGCTCACGAAAATCGCCGGTCGGCGGTTCGCACACGGCATGCCGGCTCAACCCTTCAGCCGAGGGGTCATCGAATGGGGTCACCTGCGTCGAGGGCGCCAATAATTCTGAGCCTTCATCGACAATTGGAAATCCGGGGTTGATGTGGAAGAGATACATGTGCGGTGTATCCTGATAACCAAGGTTTTCGACAATATCTTCGATATGGAGTTTCGTTGTGCCAAGCTCGGCCCAGATGCGGCGAGTACGACAGAGATTTTCGCCAGAAACCGTTGTCTCCGTTACTTTGCCCTGCACCCACATCGTGTATCGATCGCCCTCCCAACGGCTATCGACCCAGACATTTTTCGCAGGGATATAAGAAACTCGCCCGTGCAGTCCAAGCGCCTCCCCTTCATCCTCATCCGGCGAGCCTAGATAGGTCATACCGCAGGTGGTCAGCAGACCGCCCGAGAATCCACGTAACCATCCTATCCCCTCCGGTTCATAATAGCTGGGCGCAACATCGCCTGTGCTCGATCGCCAGCACAGCGGGATACCGTTGTACTCCGCATAAGAGATATCCAACCCGCGATCTGGCAGGACAGTAAAATTCAAACCTGCGCCCGTCCGAAAATCAACGGCGTCCGTTCCTTTTTCGTTTCCACTTGTCAATTGATACTGCTTTGCGCCAGCAATTTGCGAAATGTCGCCGACATGCCGAAGCAGTTCGAGCCTGTGATATTGTCTTCCGTATAGTTGAATCACATTGATACCTCCTCTGATGTGTAAAACGTAGCGCGGAAATGTGAAGTGTTATGCAATAACGGGATGTTATTTTGCGTAAGCAATTATAGCACACTGTGGGTGAAGAATCAAAATCATGAAGCCGCAGAAGGTGCTTCATTATGACGGATGCGGAAGCTGAAAAGTGTTGACACTTGCGGAATAGGTATGTAGAATAACTTCACAATGTCAATTCTAATCTGTGCACAAATGTAGGAGGCATGGCAGGATAATGAATATGAAATCATTGAAGACTGCGCGTTTTTTCTGTTGTTGCGTGATTTTTATTACGCTTGGGTTCGTCGGCTGCGGGAACGATGATGACGACGATAACAATGATGATTCAGCCGAATCCAAGCTTGATCCAAACTGGCAAATCCAGAGCACCGCATTTGCGGAAGGACAGGAGATCCCCGTACGTTACACCTGTGAGGGTGAGGATATTTCGCCGGCGCTCTCCTGGGCGGCCGCTCCCGCCGGAACGCAGAGCCTGGCGCTGTTGATGGACGACCCGGATGCACCCGGTGGAACATTCACGCATTGGATCTTGTATAATCTCCCACCGGAGCGCCTCAGTCTGGACGAGAATATCCCTAGAGAGGTCACCCTGGATGGACTGGGCGGAGCCAATCAGGGCGCGAATGACTTTCCCCATATCGGATACGGCGGCCCTTGTCCACCGCCTGGCGAAACGCACAACTACCGTTTCCGGCTGTTTGCTCTCAACACCGAACTCGATGTCGCGCCCGGTGTATCACCGACGGAGTTTTTGGACGCAATCGAGTTCCGCGTGATTGCCGAAGCACGCCTTACCGGTATATTTCGCCGGTAACTTCGACGGCAAAGGGAGTACGTCGGGGAGGCTTTCGTCGACATTTTTATCCTCCCAAACTGCTCTATTCTACCGGGTGAAATTCGGAAATGTCAACGGCTCATCCATGAACACCTTTTCATCAGTTGTCGAAACCTGCTCAATGATGGGCCTGAATCCCATCGCGTTTAGCACATCGCGTTCGATGTCAACCCCCGGCGCGACCTCCTTCAGCACGACGCCCCGATCGGTCAGTTCGAAGACGGCGCGTTCGGTGACATACAGCACGTTCTGATGCGTCTCACGGGCATAGCGACCGCTAAACGTGATCTGTTCGACCTGATCGACAAACTTTGGGGCCACGCCTTCCTTGACAACCTGAACCCGTCCATCCCGAATTTCGATCTCCCCCTTCACGGAGAGTGTGCCACAGAAAACCACTGCCTTCGCGTTCTGCGAGATGTCGATGAAACCACCACAGCCGGGGATGCGAGTGCCGAACTTGCTGACATTCACATTGCCGTGCCGATCCACTTGCGCATGCGAGAGAAACGCAATGTCGATTCCGCCCCCCTGATACGAATCAAACTGGTACGGCTGGTCCATGATTGCCATCGGATAGTACATCGCCCCAGAGTCCAGCCCACCTGCAGGAATTCCGCCGACACTTCCTTGCTCGATGCTTAGCGTGATCTGATCTTTGACTCCACTCTCCTCGGCGATCATCCCAACTCCGAAAGGCATTCCGAACCCCAGATTGACAACGGTATCCGAGCGTAATTCCAGCGCGGCACGCTTAGCAATGACTTTGCGCTCATCGAGCGGGAGCGTTCCCATACTGAGCTCGCCTTCGCCGGAATCGCCACACAACGCCGGATCGTAATCAATCTGGTAGGTTTGCGTCTGACCCGGATCAACGACGATGGCATCAACAAAGATGCCGGGGATCTTCACCAGGCGTGGATCGATGCCGCGTTTGCCAACCGTTCGCTTGACCTGTGCGACCACCTTCCCGCCGGAATTCTTCGCCGCCTGCGCAACCGATAGCATCTCGAAGTACGCCGCCTCTCCCTCCATCGAGATGTTGCCATCGGTGTCAGCCGTGGTACCTCGGATGAAAGCGATATTCACGGGAAAGCTATGATAGAGGAGATATTCCTTTCCCCGCAGCGTGACCACTTCCACCAAATCCTCCTGCGTTCTTGGATTGAGCTTGCCGCCCTCGATCCGAGGGTCTACAAACGTCTGCAAGCCAACATGCGTCACGTATCCCGGCGCGCCGGCGGCAATACTCCGCATGAGGCAGGAGAGCGGTCCCTGGGGTAGATTGTACGCCTCAATCTGATTCTCGATGGCGAGTTGCGCCATCGGCGGCGACATCCCCCAATGCCCGCCGATGTCCCGTTTGATGAGGCGTGGATCGGCGAGATGCCCCAACCCCCGTTGTCCCTGATCGCCCATACCACTGACATGGACGACCGTGAGTCCTCGCGGTTGAAGCGTTGACCGGAATCGCGCACCCAACGCTTCGATCAGCATTTCGGGGATGGCGTGCCCGGCGCCGCTTCCGCCGATGACCAGTGTATCTCCACTTTGTACCATCTCTGCGGCTTCTTCCGCCCTGATAATCGGTTTTGCCATGCAGTCTCTCCAGAATATCGATCTTTGTCAACGCAATGGTTAGGATAGCACACCGCTGCATTTTTCTCGGTTCTAACTCGGAGTGGATTTGAGTATTTTACCGGATTTGGTAGAAAGCTGCAACTGGAATTATACCATTCCGAATTCGGTCGTGGCCCAGCCAACACGGAGATCTGTTTGATTTCTCAATATCCCTTAAATAAAAAAGCCACGCTGTCGGTGCAGACCAGCGTGGCTTTTTCGTATGGTACTGAGATATCCGAAATATCCGCGGCCGTATTAGTGGTAGTGGTGCCCATGATGGTGATGCCCATGATGATGCCCACCGTGGTCTGCGGGCTTCTCTTCCACCTCTGTCACGACAGATTCAGTCGTCAACAACAATCCGGCGACGCTCGCACTATTTTGAATCGCGGATCGCACAACCTTCGTCGGATCAACGATGCCCGCCTGAAGCAGGTCTTCATACGCACCGGTGGTGGCGTTCAAGCCGTAGCCGCCCTCGCTTTCCATAATCTTAGCAACAACGACGGATCCTTCCAGACCTGCGTTTTCAGCGATTATCCGGGCTGGATATGACAAGATATTTCGGACAATGTTCACGCCGGTCTGCTGATCGCCTTCGAGATGGAAATCCGCCAGCGCAGTACCTGCTCTTAACAGGGCAACGCCTCCGCCGGCGACAACGCCTTCCTCAACGGCTGCACGGGTTGCGGATAAGGCGTCATCAAAACGCGCCTTCCTCTCCTTCATTTCGACTTCTGTCGCTGCCCCAACATTGACGACAGCCACGCCACCGGAGAGTTTCGCCAGGCGTTCCTCTAATTTCTCCAGATCGTAATCGGACGTAGTGGTTTCGATCTGCTGTCGGATCTGCTGTATCCGGCCCTGAATATCCTCCGCGGTGCCGGCGCCGCCAACAATGGTCGTGTTATCTTTGTCAACAACGACGCGCTTGGCACTTCCCATCATACCGACCACGACATTTTCCAACCGGATGCCGATATCTTCTGAAATAACCTGTCCCCCAGTGAGAACGCCGATATCCCCAAGCATTTCCGTGCGGCGGTCCCCGAAGCCGGGCGCCTTCACCGCCATGACTCTCAAGGTGCCACGGAGTTTATTCACAACCAACACCGCTAAAGCCTCCCCTTCTACGTCTTCAGCGATAATCAGCAGTGGGCGTCCAAGCTGAGAGGTCTTTTCTAAAACTGGAACGAGATCCGCAACGGCACTGATTTTGCCGGTGTTAATCAGGATCAACGGATCCTCCAGTTCAGTGACCATCTTCTCAAGATCTGTTACAAAATGCGGAGAGAGGTACCCCCGGTCGAACTGCATACCGTCAACAATGTTAACGTCTGTTTCGGCACCCGACCCCTCTTCAACGGTAATCACACCGTTTGCACCAACCTTATCCATCGCATTGGCAATCTCTTGACCGATGTTGCTGTTATTTGCGCTATCGTTCGCTGCAATTGCGGCGACCTGTGCGATTTCATCGCTCGTACTTACCGATTTGCTCTGCTTCTGAAGTGCATCGACAACAAAGTCAACTGCTTTTTCAATACCGATCCGCAACTGCATTGGATCGGCACCGGCGGCGACGTTTTTGAGCCCCTCGTGGACAATCTCTTGCGCGAGTATGGTTGCAGTGGTTGTGCCATCTCCAACCTCATCATTGGTCTTGGTCGCGACCGATTTGAGTAGTTGGGCGCCCACGTTTTCGTAGTGGTCTGGAAGATCAATCTCTTTAGCCACCGTTACGCCATCATTGGTAATCACCGGCGCCCCGAAAGATTTCTGTAACACCACATTTCTCCCACGCGGGCCCAGAGTCACTTTCACTGCATCTGCGAGCACATCCACTCCACGCTTGAGAGCACCTCTTGCTTCTACATCAAAAATCAACTGCTTTGCTGCCATATTATTGCCTCCTGATATATCTCGACTTTTTTACATGAAAATTATCGTTGCATGAATCGTCCCGTTCTGGCCTGCAATCCCATTTTGCGGTTGGGGCGTACCATCGGTATGCCTCAATTTCAATCCCAAGGTACCTGTAAAACCGTGATGACTCATGAGATGGCCTCGTCTTTAGTACTCCGTTCAGCTCGTCCCAATCGTGCGTGTATATCAAGAACAGACCTTGTTAGCACTCTCCGCTAGTGAGTGCTAAGGCAGGTGCAATTATAGCATTAGTGTTTTCCAAAAGTCAACCTGAATTCTACTGAATTTCGGATCATTTCATTCTCCCCTATCCATATTATTGGGTTTCATCCGCCATGAACGCTGCAACATCAACGCATTCGCCATTTCGACGAGCGGATTCCCATCCCGCGAGGACGGGCGCCAAAGAAAAGAGCCCATCATGATAATCATTTAGCAGATCGCTGGAGTCGCCGGTGCGTACCGCTTCGATGAAGACGCGATCTTGTTCAAACCACGGATCGAATTCCTCGGCCTGGTAAACCGTTTCGCCGTTGACGTCAATCCGATCGTAGCGATAAACTGCAAGGTGCCCGCCTTCGTAGAAGATGGTAAACCACGGCTCATCGCCGACATCGGCGGGTGTGGCTGAGACAAAGGTGATATTCATCGTCGCGCCGTTGGAGAAGCAGTAGTTGAAGACCGAAGAGAGTGGATTGTGGTATGATGGGCGCTCGCAGTAGAACGCTTGCGCACGAACGACGTCGAGGCCGGTCATGAACCGGGCGTAGTCTGTCGCGTGGACGCCCCAATCCAACGCTTGCCCCCCGGATTTGTCCATGTGAAACCACCAGGAATCTTGCTGATCTTCGGGAGGGGGAGTGGGCAATCCGCTGATGCTCTGAAATCGGACGTGGACGATCTGTTTGTCCTCCAGGCGTTTACGAGCTTCCTGAAAAATGGGACGATACCGCTCTCGGAAGCAGACGGTACTGATTACGCCGGATTGACGAATCGCGTTGTCGATTTTGCGTGCTACTTGCATCGTCAACGCCTGCGGTTTTTCGCTGAAGAGATGAACTCCTTTTGCAGCGGCAGTGGCTTCGACGTCGGTACGCGCGTAAGCTGGAACGACAGAGTAAAGTGCGTCGATCTCTTCGTTATCCAGCATCTCATGTCCGTCCTGGTACGTTCTAGAGATGTTGAAGCGTTCTGCAGTTGATTGCAGCGCCGGTAAATTCGCGTCACAGATGGCGACGATTTCCACGCCGCCGAGTTTCAGTAGATTGGGAATATGGGTCCGATTTGCCCAGGACCCGCATCCGTAAATAGCAACGCGGACCCCGGGTTTCGTTGAAGCCATGAATAATTCTCCTCCGTTTGATGATTTTAGGATTCACACGGTGTAGTTCGATTTCCAATGCGCTCATTTGAGACTGAAACCGGTATTATACCAACTTGCGTTCAAGGAAGGAATTTCGCGCTGTAGTGGCAAACCGATGTGTCTGCCCGATAATGAGCGCACACATGGGTGCGCTACTACAACATTACCGAATCAAATGCAAATTGGTATTACACCCCACTCAGCACCCACTTGAGCGTCTCTGCATCCAGATTTGCGCCACTCATGACCATCACCACCTTTTGATCCGCGAGCATCGCCTTCAGTTTGAGGGCCGCGACAATCGGCGCAGCAGCGGCCCCTTCCGCCAGGTTGTGCGTATATCGCAGCGCCATCCGCATGCCCTCCCGGATTTCTTCCTCGTTCACCAGAACGATTTGGCTGATTCCTTTCTTGAGAATCGAAAACGGCAGATCGAACGGGACGCGGGTCGCCAGGCCATCGGCCACGGTATTGCATGAATCCGTTTCGACTTGCCGGCCCGCCTTCCATGACAGGTAAACCGCCGGTGCGTTCTCCGCTTGCACGCCAATAACCTTCACGTTTGGGTTAATCGCTTTCGCGACCGTAATCGCACCGCACGAGCCGCTGCCGCCCCCAATCGGTGCAATGATCGCATCCACGTCCGGCAGTTCTTCAAATAGCTCGAGGGAATACGTCCCGACACCGTGGACCAGCGCGGGTTCGTTGGCAGGATGAACATACCGGAGTCCCCGTTCGACTTGCAGTTTTTCGCACAGTTCCCGCGCCTCGTCGAAGTCGACGCCGTGCTCAATCAGTTCCGCGCCGAAGGCACGCATGGCGCTGTTCTTCTCTGGATTATTGCCGTGTGGGACAACAATTGTCGCGTGCGTACCGAACTGCTTTGCCGCATACGCGATGGATTGACCGTGGTTGCCGCGTGTGGCTGTAATCACGCCCCGCGCTTTCTGATCCGCCGGAAGCTGGCTCATAAAGTTCAAGCCCCCTCGAACCTTGAAGCTCCCCGTCGGTTGATGGTTTTCGTGCTTGATATAGGCCTCAAAGCCGAGTATCTCTGACAATTCTGGGTAGTGGATAAGCGGCGTCGGTTTTAGAAAACGGTAGACCACACGACGTGCCGCGACAATTCCCTGAAAAGTGACCGAATTCAAAGCATTCCTCCCCAAATATAAGAAATGGCTCCCTCCATGTTTCAAGTGGAAAACCATTCATCTAAAAATTCTGTCGCAGTCGATAACACTTTACTTCCACCTTGCATTGCTTTTTCGATATCCGAGGAGAGGGTTGCTTCGCCCCTTGCCATTGAACCAAAGCCCGCGACACCGACAACCTCAAACGGAAATTTGGCATTTCTCAAAACCTGTCTTATCCGATCAAAGCGGCGCTCGTCCATCAGTGTTCTCCTTATTTTGAGGAGTTGCGCTCTTCCACTCCCCAATCTGTTTCGCATCACGGGTGCGCGCGATGAGGAACGCTCCAAGCGTTGGCAGACGAGAGAGCAACGCCACCGCTCCCGAAGCAAGAAGCGGGCGAAAGAGGGTAAATTGCAGAATCCTTCCCCATCGGAGACGCGATCGAAATTCATCCGCCCAGCACTTGAGGTATTTCCCTTTTAACTGCGGTGTAGTCATGTGCCCGCGCAGGTAATCCGCGACAACGGGAACACAGCACTCGGCGGAGCGCATTGCCATCGCCATGCCGTCTCCACAGAGCGGCGTAATCAGCGCCGCCGCATCGCCGACCATCAGTACATCTCTCTCCCAACGCCTCTTCGGTGCGAAGCAGATCTGACCGATGCTCAGGAATTTCGGGCTGATGCGATGCATGGCATCAAGACGGGTTTTCAGGACTGGATTGGTACAGAGCACCTCGGCAAACAACCGTTGGCGGTCTGAATCCACTGACCGAAAAACCGACTCCTTCACGATCAGACACAGATTAATCTTTTTCGACTCGATGTGGCAGAGCCCACAATACCCGCCTGCAAAGCTGTGGAGCTCTACCCATCGCTGGAGCTCGATTCCCGCAAAGTGTGCCTTGAACGCCACGTAGCCGTGATGCTGATTCCAGAACCGTCGACGCAGGACTCGATCCAGATTGGATCGCTTGCCAAACGCACCGATGACAAACCTCGCGTGAAACGTCGCGGATGCCCGATCTTTGTAAGTGCCTGAAATGTTGAAACCGGTGTCCAATGCACCTTCGATCCGCTGGACTTTGAAACCCTGAATCGTCTTCACACCCGCCGATTCGCAATGCGCCCATAGCGTCCAATCCAACTGATACCGACTTAAACCGATGGCAGTCCCCGGCATTTCCCCGCGATAACAGTTCCCCGTCGGCGTCGTAATCAGCACGCGATCGATCATCGCCGGTTGCAGGGCCTCAATCTTTTTCCAGGCCCCCATCTCCACAAAACTCTGTATCGATTCCGGTGAAAGGACCTCGCCGCACAACTTATCGCACGGATAGGTTTTCCCATCCACCAGCAGCACATGGAATCCAAGCCGGCGCAAGTGATACGCCGCGGTACACCCGGCGGGTCCTCCACCGATGATGATAACGTCGAATTGTGGAGCGCTCATGTCAGCCCACACCTTCACGTTTTGCGTCCGCCGTGATCAGCCAACGAAACGCCCAACGCCAACGATACTGAAGTTTAATTTCGCTTTGGCACGCGAGCCCCTCGATGTCAGCCGAGCGAAATGACCGACGGACGGAAAGCGGCCCGTCGTGCCGCACGAGGCGGCTTTTGGATAACAGGCGTGTGAGGAGCTTGATTGAATAGTAAGCGACGGGGTGACGGTGGAGATCATTGATGAGCACGCCACGGGTCGCTTTGGCGTACATAATCTTGACGATCTCGACGCACTCTTCCTGAGTAAAGTGGTGGGTAAACATCGCCGCGTGGGTGTAATCAAAAGAGCCATCCGCAAAGGGCAAGTTGAACACATCGGCTGCAACCACCTGGATCTCCGGGAAATCCGCGACGCAACGACGCGCATAAGCGCAGGTGTAGGGGTTAATGTCGGTCGCAATGACCTCGACCTGGAGGTGATGCTTTCGCGCCCACCGCACGATACCCGCGGGGATGTCCGCCGAACCTGTACCGAGGTCGAGAATCCGATACGATCGCTCTGGAGATTTCCGCAATTCCGGGGCAAGGGCGGCTAGCGTTGTGCTCAGCCCACCGAGATAGCTGTTGACCAAACGGAGTTCTGCCAGCGTTTGATCCAACTCCTCACCAACGATTGAGAGATCATCCAGTAACTCTGGCTCATAGCTGCGCTGTTTGAACTTTGAAAACACTGGACATCACTCCCAGGGATTTCTTGACTATCACGAGGAACAGGAGAAGTAGGTGAGCGAATGGAGAGAGAAACGGAGGCGCGCTTCTCGAACTGCTGCATCGTCTTCAGTAAACCGCTCGGTTCGCAATCTTGCAGTCAGTTGCAACGCTTGATGCGCCATGTAATACCATTCTGTTTGAAAATACGGCACTTAGCTATCATTCTGAGCGCAGTGACCGAAGGGAAAACTTGTCCTGAGCCCTATCCCTTCGGGGCTCAGGACTACGCACCCTAGGGCAGGCCTCGAAGGATGAAATGCCCGTTATGGAATCCCGCCTGTCCC
>JAPUIP010000649.1 GCA_027296925.1 Candidatus Poribacteria bacterium
CCAATACGGTGACGATGATACGCCCACTTCGGATCGGACGCGCCGGAGAATGCTCGCCACCCACCATGGCGTGGATCGGGATGCGCTCTATATCAGCGCTCCACCGGATCGGACATGGCAGGTGAAATGGGGGAGTGAGCCGCAAACAACAATCGTCGAACATCAACCCATGTTTCTGGCTCAGAGCACGGAGCGGTTGATTGTCGGACAGATGACCGCTGAACAACTGACATATCGCGGGGGTGCGACAAACTGCTGGGTGTGGCAGGAGGGAAAGATCCGCCTGAAACACCCGTGCCCCTTGCCTGTCGATTACCATTCAATCGCAACACGGATGATTGCCAGCGGGCCTGCCGGAGATGAAATTGTGATTGTGGATGCGGAAGGGCATTTGCAACTCTACCGCCTCGACAGTCAAACCGCTCGGCTCGTTTGGCAAACGCCACCGATCTTCGGTGAAGGGCTCGCCGTGGGCGATCTGAATGGGGATGGTGTACCGGAGATTGTAGCGACGGCGAAAGATCTTCCGTCGTCTACGCCTTCAAAGGAACTGCCTGACGCCCTTGCATTTTTCGATCAATTTATCATCCTCGAACGCAAAGGGGAGCTGTACGTGGAGAGTTGGAAAAGCCCGTGGCTTGAGGGGAAGATTGTGGACATGAAAATTGCCGATGCTGACAATGACGATCGGAATGAGTTGACCGTTTGCCTGCGTGGTCGGAGAGGGAGTCAAATCCAGTTGTACGCGGCGATCCAATGACAAACTGAAAATGGAAAAATCGGTCAATGGAACGAGAAGAAGCGAGAAAATTGAGAATTGTACTCAGCACCTGGGGCTCAACGGGTGATATCCAACCCTTCATCGCGCTTTCTGAGCGGCTGGTCAAAGCGGGACATGACGTGCGCGTGTGCACTTCAGAAATTTATCGGGAGAGTTTTACCAAGCGCGGTGTTGACTTCTGCACGGTCGGCGTTCCTTTTGAGCACAGGCGTTTGGATCGCGCAATGGATGCCATTATTCAGATAAAGAATCCCCTGAAATCTGCAATCCTTATTGCGAAAGAAGGTATTCTTTACGAGGCAGAAAAATGGTATAAAGACTGCCTCCAAGGGATGAAAGGCTATGATCTGGCGATCTGTCATTCCGCCGATGTGCCTGGCCAAGAAGCGGCAATCAGGCATAAATTGCCCTGGGTGACTGTCAGTTACTGCCCTGGCTTTATCAAAACCAGCTATGATGCGCCAGCCCCAGCGCCGAATCTTGGTGCACCGTTTAACGTCCTGCTGTGGAAATTGGTGGAGTGGCAGATGCGAAAGCAGGTGGATGCGTTATTCAACCGCTTTATCGCTGCGATCGGTGGGGCTGAGCGAGAGCTCATTGGTCTAGATGGTATGTATTCGCCGGAACTGAATCTCATCGCCGCGTCGCCCAATATCAGCAATCCTCCGCCAGATCTCCCCGCCAAACATAAATTCACGGGGCCGTGGTTTCTTGACGAGCCGGACTACGAAATTTCACCGGACCTCCAGGCGTTTTTGACTCAGGGCTCGCCTCCTATTATCGTCTCCTTCGGATCGATGGGCGGCAGCAAAAACGTCGAAACCACACGCATTCTCGTGGACGCCGTTCAACGCGCCGGTCAGCGCGCAATTATTCAAGCCGGCTGGGGCAATTTAAGGCTGGAGGAGCCGCCTGCAGGCACTTTCTTTGTCGGGTATGTCCCTCACAATTTTCTCTTTCGGCAAGGGGCTTGCGTGATTCATCACGGTGGGGCGGGCACGACCGCCGCGGCATGTCGAGCCGGCGTACCTTCCATCATCATTCCGCATCTGGCAGATCAATCCTATTGGGGACATACCTTACGCAAACTGGGGGTTGCCCCCAAGCCCCTTTACCGCCGGGACATGACGCCCAAACGGTTGGCCAAGCGTATTCACGCAGTCATCTCTTCAAAATCGATGGCGGAGCGCGCCCCAACTTTAGGTCAGAAAATCAATGCCGAAGACGGCTTAACGGCTGCGGTTGAATTGATCGAAGCCTTTGCCGAAGACAAAGGAATATTAGCGCGGTGATTCAAAAAATCCTGGTCTTTAGCTTTAGTTTCATCGGCGACGCGGTTCTCTCGACAGCGGTCATCAGTCCGTTACGCCATCACTTTCCTGACGCGAAGATTACCTTCCTCGTCGGTGTTCGGGCGTTCAATCTGTTGGCTAGCGACCCGCAGATCGACCAGGTGCTCGCTTACGATAACCGGGGGGAACATGCGGGGTGGCGCGGGAAAGTTCGCCTCATCAAAGCGCTGCGTCATGGACGATTCGATCTGGTGGTCGATCTCCGGGACAGTATCTGGTCACGGTGCGTTGGTGGGAAGCATTGGGGCATGCAGTTAAGGGGGAAGGACATCCACGCCGTCACGCGCTATCTCGATGTGCTGCAACGGCACGGAGTTGATACCGGTGGGGCACAACCGCGGCTTCAATTCACCGATGGGGAGATGAAAGCACGAGCTCGATTCCTAGCGGAAAACGGAATTGACCGGAATCGTATTTTGATTGGGATTCACCCCGGTGGGAATTGGGCTTACAAGCTGTGGCAGCCAGAGAATTTTGCGCGAATCGCGGATGACTTGTGCGAGAAATGGAATGCGCAGATTCTAACGTTTGCCGGTCCTGACGAATATTCGTTGCAAGTGCAGGTCGCCGATCTGATGCGTTGGCCCTCGATCCGCGTTAAAGAACGCGATTTGCGTCGGGTCGCTGCGCTCATCGAAATGTGCGAACTCTACATCGGTAACGATACGGGCCCGATGCACATCGCCGCGGCTGTGGGAACGCCCGTGATCGCCATTTTTGGATCGACGAACCATCATCGCAGCGGGCCTTATGGGGAGGAACACATCGTCGTCCAAAGTGGCGTAGAGCTCGCTTGTAATCCATGTCACCCCGGCAAGCATGCCGGCGGCTGTGGGGCTGGCAGTTGCGCGGTCATCGAAGCGATAACCGTTGAGCAGGTGTTTCGCGCGATCGAAAGGCTGAGAATGGGGATGAAGAGATGATTCGGCTGGAGAAAGCGCTCCGGCCTTATATCGACCAGTTGCCGGTATGATTCACCTACTCCCCTTAACTATAACGACCACTCCGGAGGTATCTATGTCCGCGACGATTACAGTGAATGATCGGCTGCTAAAAGCACTTCAGCTTTTTGGTGAAACGAACATCGAGAAGCAGATGAGCGAATTTTTGCAGGAGATCTTAGTAAACAAGCTCAAGGCGTGCAATGATCAAGTGTTGCCGTTTGAGGTCAAATATGGAATGTCGTTCTCGGAGTTTGATCGCGCCTGGGATGCTGGGCTTATCCCTAATCCACATTGCCATGAGGTAGAAAGTGATTATATCGATTGGGAAGCCCTTGAGTTGGAAAAGAGAAAGATTTTAGGGGTGTTAGTCGATCTCAGAAGGGCATCCGATGACACGTGACGCATTTTATGCTGAAATCTTAGTTCTACAAAGTGAACTCTTCCCGGATGCCAGAATTGAGATCCTTCAGCGTCTATCCAACTACATCAAATTGAACATCCCAATTCGGGAAAATCTGTTCATCTATGTGCGTTTTAACGCTGAAAATGATCGCCAGGATTTTGCGCTAATTTATGATAACACCAGAATATTCGGTTATGATAACTTGAAGCAATGGCACTGCCATCCTGTCGCTGATCCGTCACAACATGTCCCGTGTCCCCAGCCTTCTCTCCGTCAGGTTCTTGAGGAAATGAAAACGATTATCGAAACTCTTGAGGAAAGCACTCATTAGACCCTCGATGCAAATTCACGCCGGTGCTGCAACCAAACCACCGTTTCAAAATGATAAGTCATCGGAAACAGATCCACGAGATCCAAAGTACGGATTTCATAGTTCGACTTGAGCCTGGCGAGATCACGTGCCAGCGTTGTCGGATTGCAGGAGATGTATAGAATACACCGTGGCGCGATTCGTTCAAGTGCCTCCAGATCTTCCGACCGGCACCCTCCCCGTGGCGGATCGAGGACGAACAGATCGGCATGGATTTTATCGAGGGCGGCTAGATGTCCCACGCGGAAACTGACATTGGTGATGCCGTTGGTTTTCGCGTTGAGACCTGCAAGCTCAATCGCCTCCCGCTGAAGGTCGAGCCCAAATGCGGCTTTTGCAGTTTGCGCGATTGGCAACGTAAACGTGCCAACCCCACAATGTGCATCGATAGCGATCATCGGTGGGGTCGCCCGGACGCGCTGCCGGACAATTCCCATAAGCTGTTCAAGCCCGGCGAGGTTGTTCTGAAAGAACGTGTTGGGCCCAACCGCGTAGCGTATCCCACCAACCGTTTCAACGAGCGTCCGGTTGCCCGCAACCCATACAGGCGTTCCCCGTTCCCCGCTCTGGGCATAAATCGAGTGGATCGCCGGATACTTCAGCAAGTCTTCGTCGGTGAAGGCGAGGCGTGGCTGGTGCTTCTTCGGAAAAATTAAGATGAGCATCACTTCGCCGGTTGTGGCAGATGCCCGCAGCGTGAATTCATCCACATGAAAAAGACGTAAACGCGACATGAGGTCGGCAGCCTGCGGCAAGGCGCGGTTGATCGCCGGCAAGCCAACTTCGCACCGGTCAACCGGCACAACGTCATGGCTCTTTTCCTGTTTGAATCCGAATGTCACCTGTGGTCGGAAGGCGGTGACCACCACACGAATCTGATTTCGATAGCCAAGGGGTTGAGGGGCTGGATGGCGCGTTATATCGGGAAGAGATGATAATCCACCGATCCGATTTAGCGAATCAGTGAGCACGCCCGCCTTTGCCGCAAGTTGTGCCTCGACGTTGACGTGTTGCCATTGACAGCCCCCGCAGCCCACTGAAAAGTAGGGGCACGGCGGCGGAATGCGATCCGGAGAGGGGGAGATGAGATTAATGATTCGGGCGTGGCAATGCCGTTTTTTCACCGCTGTAATCTCGACAAGCGCCGTTTCGTTCGGTGCCCCCCCATCCACAAATATAACCACATCGTTGATCCGACCAACGGCAGATGCGGAATAGGTGAGACCGGTCAATTGAATTTCGTGTTGATCCCCGACATTCAGTTGCGTCATATTCGCCATTTCGTATTCATTGCTCTAGATTTCACTTCATTGCCGTTTGGGTGTTGCCTATCAGATCGATCCGTCATAAGTGGCAGTCAGATTCTTTCAATTTTTACAATGCTCGGTGATTGACGCGAATCATACTGTTTTGAGTTTCAGATGAGCCTATTCTCAAATCCCCCTCAATCCCCCTTTGGAAAAGGGAGAAGCTTTCTCCCCCTTTCGTAAAGGGGGTCGGGGGGATTTTATTGGCTGTTCTGTGGTTCTTTTATTTCTTACGAAATGGGCTCATTGAAAACGACAAATGGTATCAGTTGCCCAGCAAGTTCTGTTTCCCAACCGCCGAAGTTCATTGACAACCGGCAGCGGGAAGTTTTCGTTCGAGTACAATCGCGCCACCTACGCCTCCTCATTCTCGCGAATCTGCCCTTCGATCTCTTCCCCATGTGCACGGATATACGCCCAAGCATTGGTAAGATCTTCGGCTCTCAGCGTTGGGTACGCCTGCAAAAGATCGGCTTCACTTGTGCCCAATCGCCTCGCTTGCTCTAGAACCCAAACCGGGATTCGAGTACGGACAATGCGCGGCTCGCCACCGCAGACCCCCGGTCGGCTCTCAATTCCGGAAAACGCCTCACCAAGATCGCGAGCAACCCACTGGAGCAGTTGCGCTTTTTCGGCTGGCGTCATCGAACGTAACAGTTTTTCAGCCTGTTGTAATGCGTTCATTTTATCCTCATCTCTTTTGCAGCACAATCAAAAATCACGAGATGGGCGTCTATACATCGTTTGACTCTTCCGCCAACGACGGCGCGCGGTAATCCTTGGGGTAGCCGTACAGCTTATGAAGCAGATCCGGAATGTCATCGGCGCGGATCTCGCGGGTGTTGTGATCTATGATGCGAATATCCGGGTGATCGCTGCACTTCGTCCACATTTCATCATAGCGCTCATCCCGAAAGATCAGCGGCGGCTCGAACCGGAGCGGTCTGATCTGATCTCGTTTCTCCAATGCCTGCTGGACACCTGCATGAATCATCTCCCTCGCCTTCTGCGGTGCCCACGACACCGCGGATCGCTGCGACAAACCACGTTTGACCGAGGCCGTGATAATGCCGGGGATGAGCTCGCCGATCTCTCGGCACGCATGCGCGTCACCGCTAACAAAAACCATTGACACGCCGAAGTGCCCGGCGATCAAGGCTTGCAATCCCATCTCGCCGAAGGAGACACCGTTGATCGACCAATCTTTAACGGCTCTCGACATCGTGTGATAGGCGGTGCCGGGGGGCGAGCTTGCCTTCGCGTGCGCCCCAATCAGCAATGTCGCATCGCAGCTTTCATCGAGTAGCGGCAGCCAGACGGGGCGTTCGTGTCCGTGAATAATCTGGGCTCGCGGATCCAGCTGCTCAAAATCGATCGTATACCCGGCACCGTGTCCATCATTGACAATCACCTGCGTTGCCCCCGCCTCGAACAGTCCATCGATGGCAGCGTTCACCTCGCCCGTCAGCAGCCGCCGCATCCGCATCCGGGTCTCGTGATTATCGTGGGTGTCAATCGTGCGATTTTCAAAGTCCGTCACCCCGGCGACGCCCTCCAGGTCTGTCATCATGTAAATCTTCATAGCGTTCCCCTTAGGTTATCCAATCAGTGGCTTCAAGAACTCAATGCTTCGACGGGCAATTGTCTCGGCATCCGGCTCGAAATTGAAGACTTCAGTCGAGAGATAGCCGGTATAATTGATTTCGTTTAACGCCTCGATAATCGGTGGGTAATCCACATTCCCAGAGCCCGGGAGATACCCGTTATCGTCGTTTGAGTGGAAATGCGCCACATGTTCTGCGTATTCACGGATCTGTGCCGGCATATCCAAACCTTCGCCGGCTGTGGCTGTGACATCGAGGATAATTCGGAAGTTCGGATTATCGACCGCCTCGACCATCCGTACCGCCTCCGCGGGCGTGTTGATAAAGTCTGTGATTTCGCGCGTAAGCGGCTCCATACACAGGACTACGCCTTTCTCCTGGGCAAGCTCCGCACACGCTGTAAAGGTTTCCCGCGCATATCCCCACGCCTGATCATAGGTCAACGGTTCGAGGACGTTCCGCTCATTGGGCGAGCCGATTACCATGACTTTCCCGCCGAGATCGGCACAACATTCGATCAGCGCAAAAAAATAATCCCGCGTCTTCTCACGAATCTCCGCGTCGGGGTGATTCAGGTACAATCCCTTCGGCGAGACCAGCAGCCAGTGTAGCCCGGCGATCTCGATCTTAGCCGCTTCCGCCGCTTTCCGAATCCGATTCCTTTCGGTCTGGCTGATCTCTAATACCGATTCCGCCAGCGTGAAGGGGGCAATCTCGACGGCATCGTAGCCAAGTTTGGCGGCATACGCAAACACATCTTCAATCTTCCAGTTTTCAAACATCTCGTTGCAGATAGCCAGTTTCATCATCAACTCCTGATCGTCCCAAAATAGCATTCTGTCTAAGATTATCACAGGTTCGTCGAATGCGCAAGGGGATTATCCGAATTGTTTGTGTAGCGCTTTGCTGTTGATCTAGATCCAACCCTGTGCGAAAATAGAATGCACATCATCAATCAATCATCCCCACTCTTCCGGCGATTATCAGAGAAATTTTTAGGTCCTGTAATTTTCGAGTCATTTTTCGTATCTTACTTAATGAAACCCTTCAACGATAGGAGTCGAAAATGCGTACTGAAGATGTACATCTGATCGACCAATGCCTCAAGGGCGAACCGGAAGCCTTTGGCTTGCTCGTGGATAAATACAAATCGAGCATCTATGCGTTCGCCTACGCCAAACTCGGTAACTTCCAGGATGCCGAGGATTTGAGCCAGGAGGTATTTATCGCCGCCTATCAGAAGTTACATGACTTGAAACGGTGGGACAGATTTCTTGCTTGGCTTTACGCGATTGCGTCCAATTTGTGCAAAAAATCGATACAGGCGCGAGTCCGCTGCCCAGATCGCGAATATCTCACAGATCAGGATGAGTCTGTCTTAGATCGCCCGTCGATGGACGCCTATCAAGAAGGCTTGAAGTATGAACCGCTTTACGAAGCGTTGGAAGCACTCCCGGAGATGTATCGGCAGGTCGTGACACTTTACTCTACTGCGGAAGGACCTGAGCCCGAGTTCGGGTTGTCCGGAAGAAACGTCGAGCCGGAAGGAAAACTCACCACCTTGTGGGCAGAATTCAAGGCCCTCCGCTAAAACCATCACTTTTTTACTGTGTCCCAAACGCCCCATGTGATTTCGGT
This sequence comes from Candidatus Poribacteria bacterium, assembly GCA_027296925.1. GTDB lineage: Bacteria > Poribacteria > WGA-4E > WGA-4E > PCPOR2b > JAPUIP01. Next base: position 8,400 of record JAPUIP010000649.1, read on the forward strand.
CGCATGGGGCGTTTTTATTTGAGATGTGACAGGGTAGTAGAAGAATTTGACATTACCAGGAAAACACAGTTCCCAAGAGCACGCTTGGCTTATCCCGGAGCGTATCATAGATGCGCTTCGCTTCGTTCACCGGCACAACATCGCGGATCAGCGGCGCGATGTGCACCAGGCCCCGGCTGACCAGGCGACAGAGATTTTCCAGGTCATCACGATCAAAATGACTGTTCTGCTTGATCACGCAGCCGTTGCCGAAGGCGATTTATCGCAGAAGATGATGGTAGAGATTGAAGGAAGACCTCTAACGGGTGAGTTCTTACGAATCGGGACAGTCGTTAACACGATGGTTGACCAACTGACGGTGTTCGCCTCAGAAGTGACCCGTGTGGCGAGAGAGGTCGGCACCGACGGGACGCTCGGCGGTCAGGCGGAGGTGCCGGGTGTGGAAGGCACGTGGAAGGATCTGACCGACAACGTGAACCTGATGGCTTCTAATCTCACAGCTCAGGTCAGAGATATTGCCAATGTCACCACCGCCGTTGCTCAAGGGGATCTGTCTCAGAAGATTACGATTGAGGTGCAAGGCGAGATTTTGGAGCTGAAAGAGACCATCAATGGGATGGTTGATAATCTCAGTACGATTCTCGGTGACATCAACAGCGTCATGTCCCTCGTTGGTGAAGGAAATCTAACGAGAGAGATCGAAGCCCACGCCTCCGGTGAATTCGC
>JAPUIP010000065.1 GCA_027296925.1 Candidatus Poribacteria bacterium
GGGGAGCATCTTTCTCTGGGATACCTCCTCGATTTGATGATCCCCATGAGTCTACACCATTATTCGTTTTTTTTCAATACCTAGTTTTCGTGCAATGAAACACTGTTTTACCGATAGGTGGACTGCCTGAGATTGCAGTCACCCCTACGGGATTCCCTTCGGTCACTGTCTGGCTTTAGAGCCCATCACATGTCGTTAGCCGGAATCGGTTCCCAGGCGACCGAGTGATGCTGACCGACCCAGATATCGGTGAATCCAAGTTCATCGGCGCGGACTACCAATTCGATGTCTTCCTCGAAACATTGCGTCCGGTCCTTCTCTGGCGGATGCAGCGGCATCATGAAAATTCCTAAGTTCATTGTATAATCTCCTATAGTCTCGGTTGGTGTGGCTGGAGAATCCATGTCCGAGCCCCAGCGTGGTTCAGTTCACGGTGCCATAATCTCTCCACCGTTTCCTCCTCGAAGGATACTTGATCGGGGTTGAATTGATTCAGTGCCGACAGAACAATCTTTTCAATATGGCACAATGACCAATTCTCAATTGAGCCCCTCTTCCGCAGCATTGGCGCCGGCGATGCGCCCGAAAACCGTGCCCGCCATCATCCCCGCCCCGGAAGGGTAGTTCCCGTGCCACAGTCCGCCCACCATCTCGCCAGCGGCATAGAGTCCGGAGATGGGTCGGTCCATGGTGTGGACCACCTTCGCTTCGGGCGTGACCCGCAGTCCGCCAAAGGTGAAAGTCATCCCACATACCACCGGGAAGCCCTCAAAGGGAGGCGTATCCAGGGGGAGCGCCCAGTTGCTTCGGGGTGGAGTAATACCTATGGCGCTTTTTCCGTCCAGCCGAAAGGGGTTAAACTCGCCGGGCTGTACGGCGGCGTTGAAGTTACCCACGGTGTGAGTAAATGCTGACACATCCAGAATGCCCAGCCGTTCGGCCAGGGCTGCTAGCGTATTGGCCTTGAAGCCGGTGGCTTTCTCGTATCCCCGAATGACTTCCAACTGTCGGCGCCTACGGTCGAAGATCTGGAACGCTACCCCTCGCGGCTGAGCGAGGATGGCTCGCCCAATTTTTGCATAGGTGAGGCCCCGCCAGGTTTCGCCCTCATCTATGAACCGGCGCCCGTCGAGGTTGACCATAATCCCGAAGGGGTAGGCATAGCGGCTCCAAAAATCGCCTCTGATGCCTGGGCCGGGAACGTCGAAGGGAGGACGGTTCAGGTCTTGAGGTGAGGCGTGGCAACTCGACCAACTCCCATAGGGCAGGGCCCCAATCTCCATGGCCATGGTGAGCCCATCGCCGGTGTTGTAGGGAACGCCCCGTAGCTTGACGGACTCCCAGTCGGGACCGAGATACTGGACGCGCATTTCCGGGTTGGACTCGAAGCTGCCACAGGCCATGACCACCGCTCGACCATAGAAGTTACAGTAACCCTGTGGAGTTTTTGCCCGCACTCCCGTCACTCTGCTCTGAGAGTCCTGGAGCAGGCCTATCGCGCTGGTATCGTAATACACGGACACACCCAGCTTCTCAGCCGTTGCGAACCACTGCCCCTGAAGACCGTAGCCACCGCCATTGAAGGAGACCACGTTAGCCGAAACCGGGTTGGCGTCGGTGGGGACCCAGGTATGCCCGTGGGACCGCATCCACCGGACGGCTGGAGCCGCTTGGGTGACGAGGACCCGCGCCAGTTCCGGATCGCTTTTGTCCTCGGTCACGGTCATGATGTCGTCGTAGTAATCGGCGTCGGTATATCTCCCAACCTGCTCAGCCATGCGCTGGAGATCTTCAGGGGATATGCCCGGCAGCAGTGGCGCCAAATCCTCCATGCCGTCATAAGGAAACCGCGCATGGACGGTCAGCGCACTGTTCCCGCCACGGTGCTGACGCGGCGCCTTTTCTAACACTACCACCTTTGCGCCACGTTCACGAGCAGCGACGGCTGCTGAGAGAGCGGCGTTACCCGCCCCGACAACAATTACCTGTGTCCAGACTTCTCTATCCATAATTTACAGCAATTCGGAAAAGTGGGGATGGCTCCACAATATCTCTTTTTACACAGTCTTCAGTCCAATCCACTATCGTAATTGGTCTCCTTGAAGACGAGCAGACCATGCAAAAACGCTTGCAACGCTCAATTGACATACGATCTAACGTAGCGGGAACGTTAAGGCTTGGCCTTCCAGATGAGAATTGTGCCGTCGCTGCTTGCAGAGACAAGGATCTTGCCAACTGGCGAAAACGCCACCGAGTACACAGAGGCAGAATGTCCTTTGAGGGTGGTAATCTCGGTGCGATTTTCCACCGACCACAGCTTCACCGTGTTGTCCCTGTCCGCCCCGACAACGGAAGTACGACTTGCAGAGGCCAGCGTCTTGCCATCTGGCGAAAACACAACTGACTCCACCGACTCATTGTGTCCCTTGAGGGTAGCAATCTCGAGGTGATTGTCCACCGACCATAGCTTTACTGTTGGGCCCAAAAAAGAGTACCCGTCTCCAGAGGCAAGGATCTTGCCATCCGGCGAAAACGCAACCGAGTTCACCGAATCGGTCCAGTGAGAAGGGCGATTTCGAAGCGAGTGTGAGCATCGTAGAGCCATACCCCTACCCGTGTTGCGACGGCGAGGATCTGACCGTCGGGAGAGTAAGCCAGATCGCTAATCTGCCCCTTACCCAAACGGGCAATTGCGCCAGAAGGCAAACTGAAGGTTGTGTAATCCTCTGCGTGTGCTGAATAGAAGGTCAAGTGTAACAAGATTGCAATCTGGACAATCCGGCTGGTGTTATGGAAGGGTTTCATTTCAGGAGTTTCCTCCGACATTTGTGTCTGATTTTGATTGATTGGATAGCGTCAAAATCAATCATCAATAATCGATTCAGGCCTGACCCGCTTTCCAACGCTCATGCAATTCATTGGCCTGCCACCAAGACGGGCCTTTCGGCTGCTCCAGTACCATCGACCTGATGAACGCCGCCGTCTTTTTCAGGCCCTCCTCAATTTCGATGTACTCGCTCTCCATCTCAAGTGAGAGGATGCCTTCGTAGCCGAGGAAGCGCAGGGTTGTGATGACTTCACGCCAGGTCTGCTCGTCATGCCCCCAGCCAGGCAGCGTAAACGCCCAGGAACGTTGCTCGGGATAGAGCGAATCCGTCGAGTCGAAAAGCCCACGCAGTCGAGCGTTGGGCGCGTGGATGAGCGTGTCCTTGAGGTGGACATTCTGAATGAGGTCGCCCAGATAGCGCATTGCCTCGAACGGGTCGATTCCCTGCACCCACATGTGCGAGATATCGAAGTTGCAGGCGACAACCGGGCCGATTTCATCTCGCAGCCGTTTAAGCTTGGCCGGTGTGTGAATCATGTCGATGACCTGCATCTCGAAACACAACGTCACCCCGTGATCGGCGGCGATCTTTCCGTGCTCCGTCCAGTAGGGAATTAGCCGTTTCTCCCATTGCCATTTGAGCGCGTCAGAAAGAACGTCCTGATCGGTGTTGATAATCCAGTTTGGAGTCTTGTCCCCTTCTGCACCCTCTGGCAGCCCTGCGACCACGACCAGTCGGGTGACGCTGATTTTTTCCATCAGCTTGCACGCCTGTCGAAACCGGTGTGAATATTCCGCAGCAATCTGTTTGTCTGGGGATAGCGGCGCTCCATGGGCGGCGAAGGAATAGATTTCAAGACCGTAACTGGCATAGGCGTCAAGCCAGCGGTGAAGTTCGCCATCGTCCGCCAGCAACGTATCTACGTCGCAGTACCTTTTGACGTCGGATTCGGTAGCATTGACTTCCACCGCCTTCACCCCAAGGTCTTGACAAAATTTCAGTCCCGCTTCAAACCCAAACTTCATGATGAAAAAGGTGTTAATTCCGAGTTTCATGTGATTCTCCTTTTCTGATGAGACGCATAATTCTCCACGCCTTTTCGTATCCCCCGTTTTCACATCTGGTTCAAACTTTAATGATTATGGCGGAGGGCACTTCCATTAGGGGTAGCAGAACTGACAATGCGATGAGATACGATAAGAAATAAATTGTATAAATCGATTACCGTTTTTGTGTTTGACCCTGGCACTTTTAGCGAAAAACAGCAATTTCGCCACTCAAAACTGCCAAATTCCGGTCATAAATTTCCGATTCCGTGCATTTGAGGAAATTCTCTGGGCAAAGCCGCTTGAAATTTGCAACGCTGCAAAGTCTTATCCCATCTCGATTTGAGACCTTGTCGTATCTCATCGCAGCTACAGTCCCGTTACCCCATTATACATACTCGCTAGCTGGTGTCAACAAGAAATTCAGCACGCTGATTCATATAATGAGTGATGACTGAGATGTGAGGCGTAAAACCTGACGAATCTCTCTCATCCATCATTTCTCACTCGTCACTTATCACTCGTCCTCTATCCACATTTCTGAGGCGTTAGAAAGTGCCAACCCGAATCAGTGGCAAATGAACCATCCCACTAAAATGGCGTTTTTTGTTGCCCATTGGCAGGTGATGTGATATGATGCCACAATTCTGTAACGGGGATTCTCTCAGTTCTATGGGGGGTAATTCCACCGAAGCTGCATCGAGGGGCATACCTCGAAAAAAAGTGCCGACTTTCGCCAGTTCAGGAACTTTTCGCCACAAATATGTACCCATTTGACAGGTTTTCGGGGGAAATTCCCATCAAAAACGGCGAAGTGCCAAGTCCATAGGGGAAAACGGCACTTTTTGCGTTATGACCAATGGTTGCCCCAAACCCGCATCAGTAGTGGGTTTCTGAAAGGCATGCCCCAAAACGCAGCAATGTCGGAATTACCCCTCATTGGCGTGGACTTCGCTTTCGACGCCATCGGGGTGCGCCCAACAAATGAGCAGATTCTGCCTGTGACACGCAGCGGAGGCCCGGGTGCT
>JAPUIP010000650.1 GCA_027296925.1 Candidatus Poribacteria bacterium
AACTTTGAGGGGAGCCCCGAAGGGATAGGGTAAGGGTGCTGACCGCTTCAGGGCTGAAATGCCGTCGGAAAAGTCGCCGGATGTCAGCAGAATTCGATGAAATTACTCGTAGCAATTTTCGTTCCCACACTTAACTCTGAAGAGCCAAATTTCACAGCAGCGGCAGCGCGATGGCCTGACCCATTGCCTTGCTACGGGTAACGGCTTCGGTAAATTCCATATATTTTACGCCGTCTTCAAAAGAGGTGTGGGTGATAACCTCCTGTCCACGAATCGCGCTGGCAAATTCCTCTTCAACTCGCCATCCGCCTTCTTCTTCAGGGGGAATGTCGATCTCCTTCAGTTCGGTGTCGTCGCGTTGGCCACCGTAGAGTTTGTTGCCCGAAAAGCGCAGTGTGCCGTTGCTGCCGAACAGGAGGCCTTCAGGGCCACCGGTCAAACCAGCAACGCTGGAAATCTGATAGTGCGCCTGTGCGCCACATGCCATGTCGGCGATGATATCGATGTGCTCTGGAATCCGCACGGCGCGCATGATGCCATCGGCATCCTTTCGCATTCTGACAAAGGTTTTCCCCATTGCCATCACACGGGTCGCCTCGCCAACCCACCGCAGTAGCGCCTCATACCAGATTCCCATAGTCATGATGTTCAAACCACTCAAGTTGAAGTCTTGGCGCCAATGCAAGGGGCCATCGAGGTCGAGGAATTCACCGCCCGCCCGTACTTCAATCGCCAGCACATCACCGAGATAACCGCCGGCGATGAGCCGCTTCACAGTATTGTCTACGCGTAAAGTGAACGGTGAGGGCACGATCTGCGCGACCAAATGTGATTTTGCCCGAGCGGCGGCTCGCATGGCGTGTGCTTCCTGCGCGTTCATCGCCATTCGCGCCTCACACATCACATGCTTATTCGCCTCCAAAGCCGCCAGTGTGACACGACAGTGCATATACGGCCACGTCCCGATGACGATGGCATTGGTATCCTCGGCAGCGACTAACTCCTGCCAGTTTTCGTAGATTGTGGGAATGCCGAACTGTTGCGCGACCCGTTCGGACGACTCGCGGCTGCGATTGCAGAGGCTGACAACCTCAACGCCCTCAATGGCTTGCAGCCCTGGAATGTGGCGGGACGTTGTGTTTGCACCCGCTCCAATAACGCCGACCTGAATAGTTTCGTTGCTCATGCGTACACTCCTTACCGGTTGGAAAGTTTATCATTACTTGCATTTTACTCCAGATCGCAGGGGAAGTCAACGCTTTTTGGTGAATTTGAGAAGATTCTTGACAAATCTCAACAGAACGTAATAAAATGATGGTGTTGGTAAAAAATCGAACGGCTTCACAAAAACACTTCAAATTTGGACAAGGAAAACATGGGCAAAACAAATCATGAAAATTTACCCGCAGCTTTGGGTGGCGCGCCGGTATTTGTACAAACCGCCGAGTCTCAAGGTAAACTGGATCCGTGGCGACAGATGACGGAAGCAGAGGCACAGATTGCTTATGACATGACCTTACGCAATGAGCTTTCGGGTGGAACGCCGGTTGTCCGTGAGTTTGAGCAGATGTGGCGTGAAAAGCACGCTACCCGGTTTGCTGTCAGCGTGATCAACGGCACCTCCGCAATACACAGCGCAATGTTCGGACTTGGCATCGGCCCGGGCGATGAGGTGATTACTCCGACATACAATTGGATCTGCTCGATTGCGCCGGCGCCGATGTTAATGGCAAGACCGGTGTTCTGCGACATCCATCCGCAAACGTTGATGATCGATCCGGAGGATGCACGTCGCCGTATCACAGAACGGACGCGGGCGATTGTCGCCGTGCACCTGTGGGGTAATGTCTGCGATATGGACGCTCTGATGAAACTAAGCGAAGAAACCGGGGTGGCGATTATCGAAGATTGCTCACACGCTCATGGTGCGATGTACAAAGGCCGACCGTGTGGCAGCATTGGTCATGTCGGTGCATGGAGTTTGCAGGGAAGCAAACCGACCAGTGCGGGCGAAGGCGGCATGGTTGGGACGAACGATGTGGATATATTTGAACGTGCTTGCCTGATCGGTCAAGTGAATCGGGTCGCTGGACTCGATCTGGTGACGGATAAATATAAGCATTTGCAGCCGCTCGGATTGGGAGTCAAATTCCGGGCGCATCCGCTCGGTATTGGGATTGCTTCCGTACAGATGAAGAAACTCGATGAACTGAACGCCCGTCGCCGTAACCACATCCAGACTGTCGAGGCTGGGCTGGCAGGCATTCGCGGTGTGCAGCCTGTGGCGAAGTATGAAGGCGCCGAACCCGCCGGCTTTTATGGATTCCCGATTCACCATGACCCCGAAGAGATGGGCGGGTTATCCACGGATCGGTTTATCGATGCCCTGAACAAAGAGGGGCTTCGTGCTCGTGGCAACGGTTATCCATTGCTGCATACGCTACCGCTCTTTGCGGATGGCTTCGACATTTTTACGCGCGGGCGTGGCCCCCTGTGCACGCCAGAAATGGGAGGCGATTATCAGGGATACCAACCCGGAGATTTTCCGATTGCTGAAAAGGTCTGCTCGCGGTTAGTGTTCCTACCGGTCTTCAGCGCCCCGGTTGAAAATGCAGCCGAGCAGGTCATCGCAGCCATCCGCAAAGTCGCCGAACACGCGGAAGAACTCGCTGAACAGGTCGCACAAGCTGCGGACTAAATAGCGCCAAAAACAGGAGACACCGGCATGTTGCGAATCGCGATCGTTGGCGTCGGTTGGGCGGGAACACGTCATGTCGAAGCCCTCCGTGAACTTGGACGAAAAATCGCACTGGATTGCATTGTCGATAATGACGCTGACTTCTTGAAGTCACAGGCGGAGGAACTCGGCATCCGCAAAACGTACACGGATTACCACGATGCGCTTGCCGACCCGGATGTTGACGCTGTGTCGATCTGCTTACCGCACAATCTGCACTGCCCGGTTGCGCTAGCTGCGGCAGCGGCGAAGAAGCACATCCTCTGCGAGAAGCCAATGGCGCTCACGGTGGAGGAGGCCACGCGCATGATCGACGTCGCGGAATCGAACGGTGTGAAGTTATACGTGGCTGAGAACGTCCCCTACGCGCCAATGTCCAAATTCCTGCGCGAGATTGTCAGAAGCGGCAGATACATTGGGGAACTCACTTTTGCTCGGATGGTTGCCGGATTTCAGGCGCAGCAATACGGCTATCCGGGCAGGAGAGCGTGGCTATCTACGCTAGAAATCGGCGGTACGGGTACCTGGATGCTTCACGGTATTCATAGCATGGCTCAACTGCGGTTTATCTTCGGAGAGGTCGATACCGTCTACATGCAGGAGCATAAAGCCGGTTCGTTCCAAAGAGCTGACCTGGAAGGCACAATGAGTGGGCTGTTTACGCTGGAGAGCGGCGTCCACGTGTCGGTGGTGCAGACGTGCGAGACGCGCTTGTCTCACAATCTCGGCGGCTACACCATCCACGGCGATCAGGGCAACGTTCGGGCTTCATGGAATGCGGTCGAGGTGTTCAGCAGCACGCAAGACACCAGGCAGGCACCGGAGCTTCTCAGTTACCCGGAAGACGCGCTTTCCGACTACGCCCAGGAGATGGAAGCGTTTGCCGACTACGTTGCCGGCGTCTCTGTTGGTCCAACCACTGGGAGAAGTGAACGGCGAAGCCTCGCTATTGTCGAGGCGGGCTATGAGTCCGCTCAGACGGGCCGGCCGATTCACTTAAAATCCCGGTTTGGAGATTTAGGCTAATTCATCACATCTTATCCATTGAGAGAACTATGCACGGAATATATCTTCTAGTGCAGCGACTCACCTTTTTAGGGATAGCTTGCTACTTACTGGGGACCTGCTATTTACTGGGGTGTGGCGCCGACGACCAGAATAGGTATCACGTGACGGAACGCTATGACAGTGGCAATCCTAAGATTGGCATCTTGGCGAAGGATTGGACGTTGCCCAATGGGATTTCGCTGAGAGCCGGAAGCACAGTTGAATGGCACGAAAGCGGCCCGATCAAAAAATGTACGCCCGCTGAAGATACGCAGTTACCTGATGGAGCGACATTGGAGGGGAGAACTGAGGTCGAATTGTTTGAAGACGGCTCCGCAAAAAGGTTTACGCTGGCTCAGGAGTGGCAGCGACCGGATGGGGCGTTTCTCAAAGGCGGAACGGATGTGCAACGGTTTGAGAACGGGCACTTCAAAAGCGTTACGCTGGCGCGAAACTGGAAACGACCGGATGGGGCGTTGCTGAAAGGCGGGACGGAGGTCAAACAATTTGAGAACGGTGGTTTCAAGAGGTTCACGTTGGTGCGAAGCTGGCAACAACCAGATGGAATGCGGCTGATCGGCGGAACGGAGGTCGAACAATTTGAGAACGGTGTTCTCAAGAGATTTACGTTGGCGCGAGATTGGCAGCAGCCGGATGGGGTTTTGCTAAAAGGGGGCACAGAGGTCCAGCGGTTTGAGGATGGTTCTTTCAAGAATTTTACGTTGGCTCAAGACTGGCAACGACCGGACGGGGCGTGGCTCAAAGGCGGGACAGAAGTGCAGCGGTTTGAGGGCGGTATACTTAAGAATTTTACGTTGGCTCAAGACTGGCAGCGACCGGACGGGGCATGGCTCAGAGGAGGAACGGAGGTCCAGCGGTTTGAGGATGGTGGCTTCAAGAGTTTCACTTTAGCCCGCAACTGGCAGCGACCGAATGGAGTCTGGTTGAAAGGAGGGACAGCGGTTGAACGGCATGAAAAGTGGACCGTGTTCAGTATATTTGTCTTGGCTGAAGATTGGAAAGTCGCCGATGGATTTTGGCTCAAGGCAGGGACGGAAGTGCAACGGTTTGGGACCGGTGCGTTTAGACGATTTACTTTAGCGAAAGACTGGGAAGCCCCCGACGGGACGTTCGTGGAAGCAGGAACGACAGTTGAACTCCGTCAAGACGGTTCATTGAGTAAGAGTGGAGGATTCCAACTTGATCAGCTGAGCGATGATGGGTTCATCAACATCCCTGAGCCATAGGGATGCTTCTTCTGCCGGTACATTTCCACACGGCTGCCCCGCAAAAATCGTGAAGGTGGTCTAGGCGCCCCCGTCCATTTTGCGTTCTTATCCGCGAATTGACGCGAATCTTCACGAAGAATTCCTGTCAACTGGCGTTACTGGTTAAGCCCGACGTCTCGGGTTAAGGAGTCATTATGTCAAATATGAAAGACGATCTGCTTTTTCTCACCCCTGACCAGAAGCAGTTCTTCGATAGCAACGGCTACCTTATGATGAAGTCTCTGTATTCGCCATCTGAGGTTGCCTGTATGCGTGAACAGTTTCATCATCTGATCACGCATACAGAGAATCGCCCAAAAAACATGAGCTACAGCTTCATGGAACCCGCTGAGGGATATGCTGTTGATTCCTTTAATCCCAAGAACGTCGTGGGGATGATGGATCACGTCTTGGCAAACGACTATTGGTTCGATCACTTTACCGATCCAAAGGTCGTGGCGACCATGGTAGATCTGCTGGGGCCGAACATCGACTTTCACAACGGCAAGGTTCGGAATAAACCGCCCGGCTTTGTCTGCACACAGAGCTGGCATCAGGATTGGCCCTATGAGTGCCATACGCAACCCGATCTCGCTGCGGCAATCACGTACTTAGATGATACCGATTTTGAAGCGGGAGCAACGGAGGTGTTGCCCGGCAGTCATCTCAAAGGTGAGTGGCAAACCTTTGATGGACACCGTATCGCCGATGATGCAGTGCCGGAAGACGCCGGCGTGATGCTGTCCGCCAAAGCAGGCGACGTAGCAATTATCCACGTTCAGGTTGTTCATCGCGCCGGCCATAACTACACCAATACGGCCCGTCACGCGATCATCAACGAATATAAGACCGCCGAGACCATTGATCAGTGGAATAACCGGTGCGCCCTCGCCGGGCTTCCTCTGGCCCGCAGCCGAAAGTTGCTCATGCCCCGGGTTTATTCCCCGGCGAGCCAGTCAAAATCGATGTAGAGGAATTTAATTTTCCGTTCTGACCTTGTAGAAAAAACCGCGACAGTACCTGTCGGTAATTTTGGAGAATCGACCTACAGCGCCCTCAATAGTCTAGCAATGAGATGTTCGCGCGTTATTCCATTTGTAGTTTTCACTGAGGCCATTTCGTCAGGAACAAGAAATCACAGAATAGCCGATAAAATCCCCCGACCCCCTTTACGAAAGGGGGATTGAGGGGGATTTGAGAATGGGCTCATCTGAAACTCAAAACGGTATTATTCGATCTTTGCCAACGCAGGCACAACCTTTGGGAGTTCACCCATCTCAGCCAATGCGAAAGCCGCATGGCGACGGACATTCACATCCCCATCCTGCAATACTTCTGTCAAAGCGGGAACAGCATTCCGTGCCGGCGGTCCAATCTCACCTAACGCCCA
>JAPUIP010000651.1 GCA_027296925.1 Candidatus Poribacteria bacterium
AAAGGCTCCCCCATCCCCATAAACACAACGTGGGTCACCGATTTTCCAGTGTCCAATTCGCGTTCGATCGCCATCACCTGATCCAAGATCTCCGCAGCGGTCAGATTGCGGAAGAACCCCATCTTCGCCGTCGCGCAAAAATCGCACGCCATCGCGCACCCCACCTGTGAGGAAACACAGACGGTAACGCGAGCTCCATCATACATCAGGACGCTTTCGACCTGGCTGCCATGGGTGAGTTCAAACAGGTATTTGCACGCCGAGTCTTCGTGAGAAGTTGTGCGAGTGAGGACACGGGCTTCGCTGATGTAAGCCAGATTCGCCAGTTTCCGCCTGAGTGCTTTGGGCAGATTCGTCATTGCCTCGAACGACGTCACACGCTTCTGGTACAACCATGACATCAGTTGACGGGCGCGATATTTCGGCTCACCCCACTGGACGACCAGATCTTCCAATTCAAGGGGGGAAAGCCCTTTCAGGTTGGTTCTTTTTGCGTAAGGGTATCGCTTTACCATGTCGGTCATCTCTTTGCGTTCGCAACCAAGCGGGGTTCTGCCTGCATATTCTGATTTCCTTTTCGCTGGTTGGACGAACGGCTTTGCACCTAATTGAGTTTCAGGGACTTCTTCAAAGCAATGTCGATAGTGGACATCACATCTGTTGATAAGCTCCCCAGTTGCCTCTGGAATACAGACCGGTGAATGACAGCAATTTTTTCGGTGTTTACAAGCGAAGTCTTCTTGAGACCTGCTTGCTTAAAGTATGAAGCTTGGGAATCGATAAGGACCCAGGTCTCTTTGAGTATGCCAGACGGTATGCGTGAAAAGATGCCCAGGACAATAAAATCGTTGCCATGTTCCGAAAGAATCAGAGCGGGCCAAACTTTGGAGGATGTCAGATTCGTAAATGGAAATCGCAGAAGCCAGATTTCTCCACGTTTAGGCTTCTGTGTCGCTGTCATAAATATCTTCTCCCGGTTCGTTCCACTCTTCAAAACCGCTCTCCGCAAGTTTCATCATCTCAAGCGTCTCCAATCTAGCTTCAATTTCCTCAGCAAGCTGAATAAAATCTGCGGGAGGCAGTTGAAAGACAAGATCTCTGATTTTATCTACATCTAAGTTCACCGTTAGTTGTGGCATTTCAATCCCACCTTTCGATTTCCCATTTAATTGAAAGTGGAAACAGTCAAGAATGTGAGAACCTTTTTACCCACCCAGCTTCTCCCGCAAAAGCTGATTGACCATTTGCGGATTCGCTTTGCCTCTCGTGGCACGCATCACCTGCCCAGCGAGGAAACCGAGCGCCTTCTTCTCCCCAGCTCGGTAATCTTGCGCGGGACCGGAGTGCGCCGCGATCACCCGATCAACCACCGCTTCAATTTCAGACACACTAGACAAGCGCTCCAGTTGTGCTCGAATCTGGAGAAGATCGATTGGAGTGGCGACCTTTCTATCTAGATCGATAACAACATCGGGCTTTAAGAGCTCTTTCAAACGGTGAGTTTGTTCAGTTTTCGACATCGCTGCTATCCCTCCTCAAATTGCGTAAACCCGTAATAGATTCCATCTATGACAACACCGACTTCACCCTGATTGGCTTCTCGTCCAAGACGCAGCAGAAATGCTTTGAGTTGCAGCAAAGCGAAGTCGGTTAGGTCGTTGGGTTCAACAAAAGAAAGAATCATTACAGTGGTTTCAAAAAGAAGCTGCCCTCCTTGTGCATCATTGCGCCAGACCCCTTTACCAGGTGGGAAGGCCGTTCCGCCGCGAAAGAGTCGGCCAACAACACTTAAACCTTCATCGACCCAAGACTCTTGATCGACTTCCTTTCCTTCCCGATCCTTACTTGGGATAAAGAGAATAACCTGTGAACTACCCGATGGCGTGTCTGCTCGTAAAATGTTGGCGATGTCCGTCATGTACTGATTTTCCAATGCTGATAGATTCGTGGATTTGCCGATTCTCTCATTCTCTCAGCCATCGAGTTTCCGCCGCAAAAGCTGATTGACCATTTGCGGATTCGCTTTGCCTCGCGTGGCACGCATCACCTGCCCAACGAGGAAACCGAGCGCCTTCTTCTTCCCATCTCGGTAATCTTGCGCGGGACCGGAGTGCGCCGCGATCACCTGATCGACCACCGCTTCAATCGCGGACGTATCGGAGATTTGTGCCAGCCCTTTTTCCTCGACAATCTGTTTGGGGAATTTGCCGGTTTCAAACACATCAGCAATCACGGATTTCGCAATTTTGCCGCTAATCGTCCCACCCTTGATGAGTTGAATTAGCTCGCTGAGATGGGCGGCGGTCACTTTGGCATCCTGGATCCCTATCCCCGCGCTGTTCAATAATGCCGAAACATCACCCATGATCCAGTTACTGCTTGCCTTCGGATCGCCACTCAAGCGTGCGGTTTCGTCGAAAAAGTCCGCCATCTGTCGCGTTGTCGTGAGAAAGCCGGCATCGTAGGCGGGAATGCCGTATTCCTCTACGAAGCGTTTACGGCGCTCCGCGGGCAACTCCGGCAGCGTCGAGCGGAGGCGTTCCACCTCTTCTGGATCGACCTCAAACGGAGCGAGATCCGGTTCAGGGAAGTAACGATAGTCGTGGGCTTCCTCCTTGCTACGCATGGGTGACGTTCTGCCGGTGTTGAGGTCATACAACAGGGTCACTTGCTCGACCGTCCCGCCTTCATCGAGAATCCGTGCCTGGCGCTTCTCTTCGTATTGCAGCGCGGCCAGCACGTGCTGGAATGAGTTCTTGTTTTTCAATTCCGTCCGGGTGCCAAATTCTTCGCTACCGACGGGACGCAGGGAGATGTTCGCATCGCATCGAAAACTCCCCTCTTCCATATTACAGTCGCTGACGTCGATGTATTCCAAGATCTCCTTGACCGCCCGCCAGTAGGCGATTGCTGCGGCCGGAGATCGCAGATTGGGCTCACTGACGATTTCCAGCAACGGCACGCATGAACGATTGAAATCCACATAGCTCCGATTCGGATCTCCGGTCACGTCAGCATGGACAAGTTTGCCGGCGTCCTCCTCCAGATGAACGCGGTGGATGCGGACACGCTTTATCTCATCTTCAAATTCAAAATCGACGTAACCATCGCAAGCAAGGGGAAGGTCATACTGCGAAATCTGGTAGCCTTTGGGCAGATCTGGATAGAAGTAGTTTTTCCGATCAAATTTGCTATAAGACGCAATCTTACAGTTCATCGCCAGGCCGGCACGAATCGCGAACTCCAACGCCCGCTTGTTCATGACAGGTAACACGCCCGGCATGCCGAGACAGATCGGGCAGGTTTGCGTGTTCGCGTCCGATCCAAACTTGACCTCGCAAGTGCAAAAAAGTTTGCTATGTGTCGAAAATTCAGCATGAATCTCCAAGCCGATCACGGTTTCATATTTTTTATCGGCCATATTCCCCTTCCTCTCAAAGCATGAAATCTGATGCGTAAAATGTGGTGCGCGCTCCGGTTCCGTCGTTTCCTTTACCTTGACTTTGGTAACTTAACCACCAGTGGATCCGCCGGTGAGCTCTTTTTAATTTACCAAAGTCAAATTACTTACGCTTCATTAACCATTTCTGTGTATTCAGACGGTCATAGTTGTGCCAGAGCTCAAAGTAGAGCACCTCACCGATCAGCGATCCGGTTTCTCCGACTTTCCCGATCATCTGTTTGGCTTGCACAACGTCACCCGGCTTAACGAGGGTATCCGAAAGGTGTGCATAAACGGAGATGTAGCCATTCCCGTGTGTAATCAGGATCGTGTTGCCATAGCCCACGATCGATTCGACCGTCCGCGCAACCACACCGTCTGCGACGCAACGCACGAGTACGCCTTTTTCGGCTTGAATTGTGACCCCACGGTCAATGGCTGTTTGGTTCGGCACTACCGTACCAACGACAGGCCAGGGAAGTTTACCTTGCATATTCGCACGGATGCTTTCAATCGCCTGTGCTCTCTCCGTGATGCGTTCCTCGCTCACGATGCCAAGAAGGTCCTCCAACTGCGCAACGGCGACTTTCAACTCTTTCAACGTCTGATTATAAATCGCATTCTGCGTACGGTACTGATATCGGAGTTTTTCACGCTCTCGTTTCTGAGCAAGGATTCGCTCCCCTTTCGCTTGAGCCGCTCTCGAAGCAGCCTCCATCATCTGAATCCGTTGAATCAACGCAAGGCGGGTTCCCTGGATGTCTTCCTGCTGGACCTGTAGCTGATCTAATACATTTTGATCCGCTTCAGCAATAAAGCTCATGTACTTATACTTGTGCAGGAGATCCCTTAAATTCTGTGCACCAAGCAATCGCTTCAGCGTATGTAGTTGATGCCCGTTATAGCCGAGCTTGTAGATTGCCCGAATCCGCTCTGCAACCAGCTTTTTGTACCGCTTATCCTGAGCATACAATTTCTTCAGTTCGGCCTGAAGTTCCTCCGCTTTGAGTCGCTGATGTGCAATCTCTTCCCGGTGCCGCGCCAGCTCTTTCTCGTTGGCAGCCAATTCGGATTCGATCTGCTGGAGTTTCCGTAAGACCCCACGCTCTCTCTTGATAATCAAGTTTCTCTGTTTTTCGACGTTGTGCTTTTCCTGAAGTGTTCTTTCATGTTCGCGTTTCCACTGTTTCATCTGCTCAGGGGTTGGCGATGGGGCTTCCGACTGTGCCTGGCAGAGCACAGCAATCATGCCTCCGAAAAAGAAAATCAGAAATTTCCACCCAAACCGGTTCAAGAATTTTCTCCTGGATACAAGTTTATCATATAAGCAGCGTGCTTCGCTGTGCATTGCAGCCGCATTCCGCAAGGTGTTATTGACCGGCGAGTTCGTTGACAATGGCAACGTTTTCTTCGACTTCGCGCTGGCTCGTCATGCCGATGGTCATAGCGTGAACACAGGACAATCCCATGACGAATTCCAGAGGTTTTCTTGGCCCGTCTTCTTTGGCTAACTTACCCTGGCCAAACACCTTCATGCCGTATATGCCTTTGCCAAATGCCGCCATCTGTTCCATCGTCCGAATGACATCAGCAGGCCCCGCATCCATGCTCACTCCGGCGTAGTTGATTCGTGTCAACACCACCTCAACCCAGGGGGTCATCGCTGCCGTCTGGAACGCACCATAATCGTGGCACGAAACCCCATGTGCGCGAATGAGCCCCTGTTCTTTGCATCGCGTCAAGGCTTCCATCGCATCGGGATAACGCGTTGGCCAATCGTGATTTGTGAGACAGTGCAACAGCACGATGTCCACATAGTCGCATCCGGTCTCCTTCAAGAAACGTCTGACGTCGTTTTCAACCGATTCTCGGGTGCGCGAAACGGTCTTTGTCGTGATGGTCACTGAGGTGCGATCTAAGGGCTTCAGCGCTTCTTTGACATGGGGATGGCTCCCGTATTGATCCGCTGAATCCCAGAACGTCACCCCTTGATCATAGGCAAATTGCAGCAGATCTGCTAATCCTCTCAACCCCAATGCCGTCTGATTAGATTTGCCTCCCCAGCCCTGTGTTCCCGTGCCAATCGAAAGCCGCGAAACGCGCAATCCAGTTTTCCCAAGATCAACGATTTGCATGTGAATCTCCCTTTTGCTTTATCTATTTGCGGAATCAACCAATCATCTGACTCGACACGTGGCCCGCATGGCATAGTACCTACCACGCATTACGCTTTGGCATGTATTATAGCGTGTTGGGAAAAAGTTGTAAAGTTTTTTCGCGGGCAATTAGCTTGACTTTGTCACATTAGAAATCCGATCCAACCGTAGGGGCGTTCAATTGAACGCCTCATTGGCATCAGGTTAAGGATTTTGCCGTACGGCGTGAGTCTGTAGATACCCCGATCTTCAGAACTTGTCCTCGAGCGCAGCGAAGGATCGGGGAGCTTCACCGGCGAACGCCTCCAGCCACCGAATTCATTCGGTGGCATGGGCCGTGGAATGAATTCCACGGTTGGAGCGTCTCATGACCCTCCGATCCTTCGGCGGAGTTTATC
>JAPUIP010000652.1 GCA_027296925.1 Candidatus Poribacteria bacterium
TTTTTGCACGCGTCCGCTGGCGCATCTCTTTCAAACCAAAAACCGATCAGCAGATAAGAACACATCCCTACAAGCTCCCAACCGATATAAATGCCTAACAGGTTATCGGAGACAACCAGGAAAAGCATGGAGAAGGAGAACAGCGACAGGAAGGCGAAAAAGCGGGGGTAGCGGGGATCGCCGTGCATGTAGCCGATCGAAAAGATATGCACCAGAGCGCTGACAATCGTGACGATCAGCAACATTATCGCCGTCACACTGTCAAAGAGGAATCCCATCGAAAAATTAACCTGTCCAAGAGGTATCCATGTCAGCGAATAGGTCTCCGCGCCCGCCTCTGATAGGCTGGAATCCCCGATAACTTTTGTGAAGAGGAGAAGGGAGCAGACAAATGCAATGAGCATTGCGCCTGTTGAAATCAGATCTTGACGGGGGTAGTTACGTCCGGTCAGTGATAGGAGACCGAAAAACGCGAACGCGGCAAGCGGAGAAAGCAAAATGATACTAATGAGAGGTACAACCGGCATACGTTTTTTTCCTGCAAACTAAAGGTTAAAGATCAGTTAATTCGCTCATTCGACTTCTGAGATAATAAGATTTGGGTCACGGGGGTGCAACGTTTGGGGGATGCAATCTACGACAAAATCGAGTTCTTCAAGCACAATGGCGCCGATCAGAGCGGTATTCCGGTTGGGCTCAACAAGCGCGCGGAAAGTAGCCTCTCGCCCCAAGACCTCCAGCAGAACGTCATCCACCAGCTTACGCGTTTCTGTCCGTCCATCGGCATAACGGACTCGCGTCTGACCAGCTTCCCGAGCACCCAGTTGTGCGGCAGCACGCTCAGGAATCACCAATCGCGTTGCACCGGTATCTACAACGCCCTCAACTGTTACTCGACGTACCTTATCGGGAGGAAGCAAGCCACGGCGTACAAGAGCGGCATCCTCGCTATTTGCTAGCTTTCATTCCACCGCAAAACGCCCCATTCTATCACTCCCTAATTAATGAACAGGGCGGAAGCTTACCCTTTCAAAGTATCGGTTTCGTCTGGACTGATCGTGCGGAATTCTCTATAGATCGCCAGAATAATCGCCAAAAAAACAGCGGCCTCGGCAGCCGCCAGGGCAATCCCAAAGAGCGCAATGACTTGCCCGCTGATATCGTCGGGCGGGGTTACGTAACGAGAGAAAGCCACAAAATTGAGGTTACAGGAATTGAGAATCAACTCGATTCCCATCAGAATGCTGATGGCATTGCGCCGCGTCAAAACACAGAAGATACCGAGGGTAAACAGGCTGATACTGATGACGAGATAATGCTGTAAGCTCATTCCTCACGGACCTCCTTGCGAGAAATCAACGCTGCTCCAATCAACGCAACTAACAGCAAAATCGAAGTGACCTCAAACGGGAGCAGAAACTCTTGCCTCATGATCATTTCGCCGATTTGGTGCGTTGTCGGTTCTAGTGATGCGCCTTCGTCAACGTTCTTCCATTGTGGGGTGTTTGTAATCACACTCAGAAGCAGGATGAAGATTAGGAGGGAAACCAGGCCGCCCCAAAAGAGCTGACCACGCTCCATCTTGAGTTTCATGTCCAGCCGACCACTGGTCATCATCACTCCAAAGAGAATCAGCACCAGAATCCCCCCAACATAGACAACCACCTGCGTCGCGGCAAGAAAATCCGCCTGCAAGAACACATACAGCCCTGCAACGCTAAAGAGCGTCATCATCAGTGAGAAGGCAGCATAGACGATATTCCTAATCGTTACCACAATCACCGCTGACCCGACTGTCAGCAGCGCAAAGACATAGAACACCAGTTGTTTCAGACCAAATTCCATGAGTTGACCCAATTCCTCTTATGAATGAAAATCAATCTGCCGCTTCTGCTTCGTCGGACGCTTCAGTCTGTTGATCGTACATCTCCGGCGCCGCAAACAGATAAATCAGGTCGGTCCGATCGAATGTCGAATATGCAATCCCATCTTTGAGATTATCGATCATTGTCAAGCACTCGGTGGGGCAAACCTCAGTACACAGCCCGCAATACATGCAAAGAGACATATCGATGTCAAACTGATCCAGGTAAAAGATTACCGGCTTTCGCTCAACAATGCGATCGACCTCTTCGCTCGAAAGGCTCACGGTTCTCTCATCGCGAGTCTTAATCGTGATGGTTGTGTCCGGAACGAGTTTTTCATCGCCTTCAATGTTACCAACGATCTCGGTCCTATCTTTGAGATGAACCACGCTCATACTGTCCCACAGTCTTTCACCTTTAGGCAGCTTTCGCGTGGTCATGGTAATACAATCGACAGGACAAATTATCTCGCATTTTCTACAACCGATGCAGTCCTCAATACGGTTGTCTAGCTTTCCCCGATAGCCCTTCGGAATATCACGGACATTTTTTTTCTTCTCGAAGGAATGCTCATAGGGGTATTGATGCGTGACCGAGGGCTGTAACAACTGTTTGAAGGTAATCCGCATACCGACAAGGGCGGTATAAACGCCTAAATAGATATTTGCAAGATATTGACGCATAATGGAATCTCCTTTATGACGCTGAACTGGCTTGGGGTACAGGGGCTTTAGACACCCCTTTTCCAAATACGGCGAACACGCCAATAAGCCCCAAAACGATGATGACCAGACTAATGACAATACTCACTAAAGTGTCTTCTGGAAAAATCAGTCCCCAAATCCCAACACCCAGGATATTGAAAAATGAAATCGGAATGAAATACTTCCAGCATAGATTCATCAACTGATCAACACGCAAGCGCGGCAAAGTCCATCTGATCCACATCATGACGAACACCAGGAAGAGTGTTTTAATGACGAACCCCGGAAGACCGCCGAGAATATCGACGCCGGGCAGAATCCCTTGCCAACCACCCAGAAAGAGCGTTGCCGCAATGGCGCTGACTGCAAACATGTTTGCATATTCCGCGATGAAAAAAAGTGCGAAGCGCATGCCGCTATACTCGGTGTGAAATCCAGCGACCAACTCGGATTCTGCTTCTGGCAAGTCGAAGGGCGTTCGGTTAACTTCGGCGATTGATGATATGAAAAAAACGAAGAAGGCGATGAAAGTGAAAGGACTGCGAAAGATGAGCCAGTTCCATAAACCGTCCTGCTTCTCCACAATCTCCTGCATATTCAAGGTCTGCATGAGCATGATAATCGTTAAGATGGACAGCCCGATTGGAATTTCGTAGCTAACAAGTTGGGCGGCGGATCGCATTGCCCCGAGCAGCGACCACTTGCTATTGGATGCCCAACCCGCCATGATCACGCCCATAACAATGATAGAAGAGATTGCCATGATATAGAAGATACCGATGTTCAGATCGCTTACTAAAATGGACCGACCGAATGGAATCGCCGCAAATACAGCAAAGGAGCTGGCAAAGATAATGTATGGGGCAAGTATAAAGAGCAGTTTGTCCCCTTGCTTGGGGATGTAATCCTCCTTAAACAGGAGCTTAATCCCGTCCGCCAATGTTTGAAGCGTACCGTGCGGACCAACTCGCATCGGGCCGACACGATCCTGGATATGTGCTGAGACTTTCCTTTCAGCCAAAACGAGACCAAGCGGGAGTAGGGGAACAACAGCCACAAAGATCGCGCAGCACATAAGCATGATGATAAGTTCCCCAAGCGAATAGGGCAGATGCCCCAAAAACGGTACATGGTTTTCGACGAACCGCTGCGCCCAGTTTTCGGAGGTTTGCACCCAAAACTGGGAGAGATGATTAGCAAGATATTGTAGGCTGAATGGCATTCAAACTCCTTTACGTCTGCACTCCAACATTCACGAGATTTAGCGGTCTATCTCTCCCAGAACGATGTCGATACTGCCGATAATCGCGATAATGTCCGCAACCATTAATCCGCGGCTCAACTCCTTGAACGCACTCAAGGCCGTAAAACAGGGCGACTTGGCTTTCACACGAACCGGCTTCGGTGTCCCATCGCTCACAATGTAAAACCCAAGTTCCCCACGCGGCGCCTCACTTCGGAAGAAAATCTCACCCTTGGGCGGACGCACGGCTTTCATCTCCGCCTGAATGGGGCCATCGGGAATGCCCTCCTCAAGAATTTGCCTGATGATCCGAACGGACTCCTTCATTTCGTCCATTCGGACCTTATATCGGCTCCAGCAGTCCCCGGCGACCACCCCAAACTCTGGAATATCTTTACCAACCGGAATGTCAAAATCGAAGCGGTCGTAGATGGAGTACGGCTCATCTTTGCGCAGATCCCATTGAAGCCCGGCGCCTCGAAGATTTGGCCCTGTAATACCGTAGTTGATGGACATTTTTGAATCCATGACAGCAACACCGGCCGTGCGCTTAACAAATATACTGTTTCCTGTCAGCAGTTCGTTGTAATCATCGATCTTCGGCTCAAAATAGTCGATAAATTCCTTGACATCATCAAGGAAATTTGGAGGCATATCCCGCGCAACCCCACCGACGCGGATATAGTTATACGTCAATCGCGCCCCGCAGATCTTTTCAAAAAGCAGCAGGATTTTCTCGCGGTCCCTAAAGGCGTAAAGAAACGGAGTAAACGCGCCAAGATCCATGCCGTAGGT